>NZ_JARAVO010000388.1:0-5299 GCF_033792805.1 Streptomyces sp. PA03-1a | reverse complement strand
GGGGTGCCCCCACCCCGCGCCGCTCCCCCAGCCGGCGCTGGGAGGTGCCCCAGGCACGGCACTCCCCAGCCTTCGGCCCGGGGGAGTCGTCGAATCGTCCGAGTAGCCCACTACGAGACGACTCTCCGCCTTGCGATGCACCGCACCTGGGGGCACCTCCCAGCGGAGCTGGGGGAGCTCATTTTGACGACACGACCTAGCCCCGCCGCACGGCCCGGAGCTCCGCGACCCAGCGGCCGAGGACGTCGCGGACGTGGTCGGCGTGGTCGGCGGGATAGCCCCGCGGGCCGCACTCGACGACCAGGATGAGACCGAGGTAGACGCGGTAGAGGGCCAGCCGGTGCAGCGTCGAGGGCCCGAAGTCCAGGGTGCCGCCCGCCTCGTGGTAGCCGGCGACGAGGTCGCTGTCGGGGCCGGTGTCGCCGCCGAAGGCCAGGGAGACCAGTTCGGCCACCGGGTCGCCCCAGAAGGCCCGCTCGTGGTCGATGAGCCCGGTGACGACGGAGCCGTCGTCGGCGACGAAGACGTTGCCGGGCCACAGGTCGAAGTGGACCAGCCGCGGCTCGGTCACCTCCGCCAGGACGTCCGCGCCCTCCGCGACGAGCGCGCGGACCTCGTCGGGGGCGACGCCGAGCGGGGTGCTCCAGCGCACGGCCTCCTCCAGCATCGCCTCCACCATGGCGCCGAAGGCCGTCGGCCAGTCCGCCGCCGACAGCCCGGCCTCGGGGGCCGGGTAGCCGTACCGGCCGTCCTCCGGGGCGAGCGTGTGCAGCCGCGCCACGATCCGGCCCAGTTCACGGCGCAGCGCGGCCTGCCGGTCCGCGGGGAGGCGGTCCGCCGCCTTGTCCCAGGGGGTGCCGGGCAGGACCGACAGCGCCATGAAGTCCGGTGCCGCGTGCAGCAGTTCCGGCAGCGGCACATCGCCGAGGGCGGCAATCCGGCGGTGCGCCATGACCTCGGTGGCCATGATGCCGCGCTCGTAGCGCAGCACCAGGGCGTCCGGCGGTGGGGCGATCTTCACCACCGCCGGACGCCCGTCGTCGAGCCGCACCCGGTAGGCGGCGTTGAACCAGCCGTCCGTGAGCTCGGCCTCCACGCTGCAGCCGAGGCCCGCCGACTCCCGCAGCAGGGCGGCCAGTTGTCCGGCGGTGAGGGCGCGCTTGGTCAGGCTCTTCATGTCCCCGCATGCTATGAGAGCGCTCCCACGCTGTCACGGTCGTGCGCGGGGCCGGTCCGTCACGGCACCCGTTCCGACGTCGGCGCGTCCACGGCGCGCCCGGATTTTCGGGGGCGCGCGGGTACACCCGTCACGCCCGGTACCGCAACCCCTACGCGCCTGGTCTGTTCCCGGGCCACTTTCATATGGCAATCTCATCTTCACGTCGTACGCTCAGGCCCCACGTCCCCCACGCTCACCTCCTCAGCCCCAGGTTCCTCAGGATCGACGAAGAGAAGACCGCCGTGGCGTCCCTGCCCCTCACCCTGGCGGCTCGTCTGCTGCCCACCGCCATACTCGCCATCGTCGGCTGGACGATGGCCTCCTCGTCCCACGAGGACCCCGGCCGCACGTCGGCGAACGGATCCCGGACCGGCTCCACCGCGCCGTCCGGGTCGGACTCCGGCGCGGGTTCGGACTCCGGTTCCGGCTCGGGCTCCGGTTCGGACGGCTCCAAAGACGCGCCCGCCACGTACTCCAAGCCGCCCGCGCCGTGCACCGCGATCAAGACCGCGACCATCAAGAAGCTGGTCCCCGAGGCCAAGACGACGGGCAAGCAACTGTCCCTCACGGACCCCTCGCACCGCACGGGCTGCTCGTGGAACGCCCTCAAGGGCTTCGACTACCGCTGGCTCGACGTGACCTTCGAGGTGTCCACGACCGGTGGCGGCCAGGACGGCGAGGCGGCGGCGAAGGCCTCCTACAAGCGCCTGAAGAAGGCGGCCACGGCGTCCGGGATCGGTGACGAGGCCTCCGTGTCTGTGGAGCTGACGACCGAGGACAAGCAGCAGACGCGCGAGGCGGTCGTGGTGTTCCGCAAGGGGAACGCGGTCGTGACCGTCACCTACAACGGCAGCGACTTCGAGAACAAGAAGGCGCCGGACGAGTCCGAAGTCCGCGACGGTGCCCTGGCGGTGGCCAAGGACGCGCTCGCCGGGCTCGGCCCGGGCACCAACGTCGAGGGCGACCAGAGCGCCTGAGCCGGGCCGGTTCAGTCCTCCGTGGCGGGGACCACGTCGCGTGGCGGGCGGCCGTCGAGGAAGTCCACGACGTTGCGGACGGCGGCGAGCGCGATCCGGGCCACCGTGTCCCCGGTGGCGCCCCCCGCATGCGGGGACAGGACGACGTTGGGCGCGTGGAGCAGCCGCATCCCGGCCGGCGGCGGTTCGGGGTCGAAGACGTCGAGCCCGGCACCGGCCAGGCGCCCGGCCTCCAGCGCGTCAGCGAGCGCGTCCTGGTCGACGACCGCGCCCCGCGCGGTGTTGACCAGGAAGGCGGTGGGCTTGAGCAGCGCCAGCCGTCGCGCGTCGAGCAGATGCCGGGTCGCGTCGGTCAGCGGGACGTGGACGGACACGTAGTCGGCGGTCGCCAGCAGCTCGTCCAGCGGGAGGCGGCGGGCCCCGAGCAGCTGCTCGGTCGCGGCCGGTACGGGCCGGCGCGAGGTGTAGCGGACGGTCATCCCGAAGGCGGCGGCCCGCCGGGCCACGGCCTGCCCGATCGCCCCGAGGCCGATCACGCCGAGGACCCTGCCGTCCAGCTCGGTCAGTGACCGCTGCAGGCGGGGCAGCGGCCATTCGCCGCGGGACAGCGCCTCGTGCGCGGGGACGGTCCGCTTGGCGAGCGCGAGCATGAGCGCGAAGGCCTGCTCGGCGACGCTCTGCGTCTCGGCCCCGCTGGAGCCGATGGTGCACACGGGCACCCCGCGGGCGCGGGCGGCGGCGACGTCCACGTGCTCGTGGCCGTGGCCGGTGCACTGGACCAGTTCCAGGGCGGACGCGCAGGCGAGGTGCCCGGCCGCCACGGGGCCCAGCGCGGTCATGATCACGTGGGCCGCGGCCAGGGCGGCCGGGTCCTCGTCGGCGGACTCCACGACGGTCACGACGGCCCGGCCCTCGAAGAGCCGGGCCAGGGTGGCACCGACGCGGCGGCCCCCGACGTGCGGCGCCACGACCGCGAGGACGTTCTTCGGCTCCATGCGTCGTCACTCCTTCGTTCGCGGATATGTCCGCGGGCCCCTCCGCGGAGGTCAGGGCGCCGCAGCCGTCAGGTACCGCTGGACGGTGGGCGCCAGCCAGGCCACCACCTCCTCGCGCGGCATCGCCACGGCCGGCGGGAAGCGGAGCACGTACCGGCTGACGGCCATGCCGAGGATCTGCGAGGCCACGAGCACGGCGCGTTCCGTGGCGCGGCCGGGCTCCGGGTCCGGGCACACCGCGGCGGCGACCGGTGCGAGCTGCCGCTGCAGGATCGACCGCATCCGCTCGGCGCCGGCCGGGTTGGTGACGCCGACGCGCAGCAGCGCGGTCAGCGTCTCGTCCTCCTCCCAGCGCTCCAGGAAGTGCGCGACCAGGACGGCCCCGACGTCCTCGGTCGCGACCGCGGTCACGTCCGGCATGCGCAGGTCGAACTCGGAAGCGGCGGCGAAGAGCCCCTCCTTGTTGCCGTAGTAGCGCATGACCATCGAGGGGTCGATGGCCGCGTCCTTGGCGATGGCGCGGATGGTCGCCCGCTCGTAGCCGTCGGCGGCGAAGCGGTCGCGAGCCGCGGCGAGGATCGCCGCGCGGGTGGCGTCGGAACGGCGGGGGGCGGGGGACGTCGTGGTCATGCCCACAACTGTAGGCCAACGACTGTTGACATCGCCAGAGCGGCGGGGCTACGTTTGCCTACAAGCGTTGGCCTACAAGCGTTGGCATCCGAGGAGACCGCCGTGACCACCGAGAACCGCACCGACGCCACTCGCACCGCCACCCGCACCGCCACCGGCACCGGGGAGCACCCGGCCGGGGTCCTGGTCGTGGGCGCGGGCCCCACCGGCCTGCTGCTCGCCGGGGACCTGGCCGCCGCCGGCGTCCCCGTCACCGTCCTGGAGCGCCGCGGCCCGGGGCACGGCAACCTGAGCCGGGCCTTCGGCGTCCACGCCCGCACCCTCGAGCTCCTCGACGCCCGCGGCCTCGCCGACGAGCTGGTCGCCACCGGCCACCGGCTGCGCGGCCTGCGGCTCTTCCGCCGGTTGTCGCTGGACCTGGCGGAGCTGCCCTCCCGCTTCCCGTACCTGCTGATCACCCCCCAGTACGAGGTCGAGCGGCTGCTGGAGCGCCGGGCCCGCGCCGCGGGCGTGCGCTTCGAGCACGGCGCCGAGGTCCTCGCGGTACGCCAGGGCGACGAGGGCGTCGCACTCGACGTCCGCACCGCGGACGGCGCCGTCACCACCCGGCGCGCCGCCTACGCCGTCGGCACCGACGGCCACCGCAGCGCCGTCCGGACCGCCCTGGGCCTGCCCTTCCCCGGCCGGTCCGTCATCCGGTCGATCGTGCTCGCCGACGTCCGGCTCGCCGAACCGCCCGCGGAACTGCTGACCGTGGGCGGCACGGGCGACGCCTTCGCCTTCCTCGCGCCCTTCGGCGACGGCTGGTACCGCGTGATGTGCTGGGACCGCACCGGCGAGCGGCCCGACAGCGACCCGGTCGGCCTCGACGAGGTCCGCGCCATCACGCGCCGCGCCCTGGGCACCGACCACGGCATGGGCGAGGCCCGCTGGCTCTCCCGCTTCCACAGCGACGAACGCCAGGTGCCCGTCTACCGCGTCGGTCGCGTGCTGCTCGCCGGCGACGCGGCGCACGTCCACTCCCCCGCCGGCGGCCAGGGGATGAACACCGGCCTGCAGGACGCCGCCAACCTCGGCTGGAAGCTCGCCGCCGTGGTCCGCGGCCACGCGACCGACGCCCTGCTCGATACCTACCAGGCCGAACGGCACCCGGTGGGCGCGACGGTGCTGCGCAGCAGCGGCGGCATCATCCGGCTCGCCATGGCCCACAACGCCCTCCAGCGGACCTTCCGCGACCTGGTCTCCCTGGCCGTGGGCCACCTCCCGCCGCTGCGCCGCAGGGCCCTGGGCGCGATCACCGGCGGCTGGGGGTCGTGGCCAGAGCCATGAGGGACGGCGGCGCGAGGAGGACCACGGGCGGGGAAATAACGCGGCGGAGCGGCCGGTGTCAGGCGTTGTGTCCGATAGTGCACCGGGGGTTTCAGAGGCTGCGCCGCAGCACCATACAGGCCATCAGGTGCAATAGGAAAAAAAGGAAA
>NZ_JARAVO010000387.1:0-5432 GCF_033792805.1 Streptomyces sp. PA03-1a | reverse complement strand
GGTCGCAGGGGTACGGGGCGGGCGGTCGGTAGCGGGCGTCGGTGTACGACCAGACCCGGCCCCGCCGCGACAGCGGTACCTCCTCCAGGTCCCCTTCGGCGCCGTCGCAGGCCGGGTTGCGGCAGGCGTGGTCCTCACGGGGGAAGAACACCGCGCCGCAGCCGCGGCACCGGGTGCCGAGCAGCCGGAAGCCGTCCTCGTCCGTCGTGTCGTGTGTGAACCAGCCCGTCACCACGGGTTTCCGCGACCGTGCCACGTCCGGATCCTCCCCTGCTGAACTGACGGTTCGTCAGAAGTGTGCCACGGGCGGGCCGCACGGCGGAACGGGGTGGACGGTGTCGGTGCCCGGTGCTAAGTTCTTCTCGAAGCGAGAAATACTCGAAGTGAGAACAACCGGCGAGAGGTGACGCACGATGGCGGACCGGCAGGGTGAGGACGCGTTCCTCGCCTCCTATGACCCGCGAGCCTTCGAGCCCATCGCCGTGACCGTCGACGTCGTCGCCCTGACGCTGCGTCAAGGGGCCCTGCACGTGCTGCTGGTGCGCCGCGGCGGCCCGCCGTACGAAGGTGCCTGGGCGCTGCCCGGGGGATTCGTCCAGGCCGGACGCGAGTCCCTGGACGAGGCCGCGGCCCGTGAACTGGCCGAGGAGACCGGGCTCGACGCGGCACGCGGCCTCGGCCGCGTCCACCTCGAACAGCTCGGCTCCTACGGCCGCCCCGACCGCGACCCGCGCATGCACGTCGTCTCCGTCGCCTACCTCGCCTTCGCCCCGGACCTCCCCGAGGCACGGGCCGGCAGCGACGCGGCGGCGGCCGAGTGGGTCCCGGTCGAGGCACTCGCACCGCAGGTGAAACCGGACGCCGCCACCGCGCGTCCCAAGGAGCAGGACCGGCCGGCCGGGATCCACGGGGGTGGTTCCGGCCGCCGGTCCGGCCAGGTACAAGGCCTCGCCGCCGACCTCGCCTTCGACCACGGCACGATCCTCGCCGAAGGCCTCGACCGGGCCCGCGCCAAGATCGAGTACACCCCGCTGGCCACCGCCTTCCTCGGCGAGGAGTTCACCGTCACCGAGCTCCGCTCGGTCTACGAGGCGGTCTGGGGCCGCACCCTGCATGCAGGGAACTTCCACCGCAAGGTCCTGTCGGTGCCCGGCTTCGTCGAGTCCACCGGCACCACCGCCGGCCGCGGCGGCTCCAAGGGCGGCCCCCGGGCCCGCCTCTACCGCGCCGGCGACGCCCGCCTCCTGCACCCCGCACTGCTCCGCCCCGACCGTGAGGACAGTGTCCGATGACCGCCACGACGCGTTCCGCGTCCGCACATCGCGTCCGCACCTTCGACGACGCCCTGGCCGCCCTCGGCCGGCCCTTCCCGGCCGACGCCGGTGAGGCCGCCCGGCACCACCGCCGGCTCGCCCGGCTGCTCCACCCCGACACGGCCCCGCCCGGCCGCGCTGACGAGGCCGAGGCCGCCTTCGTCCGCCTCACCGCCCTGTGGCTGCGGCACACCGGCGACGGCCCGGCCCTCACCACCGCCCGCGGCGTGTACCCGCTGGGGCCCGTCCTGGCCGAGGGCGACCTCGCGGTGCTGCGGGCCGCCGGGCCCGGCACCGCCTTGAAGATCCCCCGGCGGCCCGCCGACAACGACCTGATGGAGCGGGAGGCCGGCGCCCTCACCCGGCTGCACGGCGTCGCCGACGCCCGGCACCGCGCCTACGCACCCCGCCTGGCCGAGTCCTTCCGCCATCGCGGCCCCGACGGCACCGAACGCCGTGTCAACGCGCTCCAGCGGCTGCACGGCTTCCACACCCTCGCCGAGGTCCGCGCCCTCCACCCAGGCGGCCTCGACCCTCGCGACGCCGCCTGGATGTGGCGCCGGCTGCTGGTCGCCCTCGGCTGGGCGCACCGGGCCGGTGTCGTCCACGGCGCCGTCCTGCCCGAGCACGTCCTCATCCACCCCGCACAGCACGGCCTCGTGCTGGTCGACTGGTGCTACTCCACCGAACGCGGCGCGACCGTCCCCGCCCTCGTCGAGCGCCACCGCGCCCTCTACCCGCCCGAGGTCCCCAGCCGGCGCCCCGCCACCGAGGCCACCGACATCCACCTCGCCTCGCGCTGCGTCGAGCAGCTGATGGGAGACCGCGCGCCGCGACCGCTGCGCGCCTTCCTGCGCGGCTGCACGCTCCCTGCGCAGGCCCGCCGCCCGCACGACGCGTGGCGGCTGCTCGCGGAGCTCGACGACGTCCTGGAGGGTCTCTACGGCCCGCGCACCTTCCGCCCGTTCACCATGCCGGGCGGCGGGACCCGGGACGCCTGACACACCTGACACACCTGACACACCAAGGGGGAACCACCATGGGCAGCGGAAGCTGGTCCACCAACGTCTACGACGCCGCCGCGCGCTACCGCGCCGCCAGCGGCGCCGGCGCCTTCGCCTACAGCGACCGCGTCACCTCGTCCGCACCGCGCAGTTCCTGGACCGCGCACCCCTCGCTCGACCCGAAGGACATCGGCGTCCGCGAGAGCCGCGACTCCGACGAGCACCCCACCTCGCTCGCCATCGCCGTGCTGTTCGACGTCACCGGATCCATGCGCACCGTCCCGCAGGTCCTGCAGACCAAGCTCCCCGAGCTCTTCGGCCTGCTCCTGCGCAAGGGCTACACCGAGCACCCGCAGATCCTCTTCGGCGCGGTAGGCGACGCCACCTGCGACCGGGTCCCGCTCCAGCTGGGGCAGTTCGAGTCGGACAACCGCATGGACGACGACCTCGGCAACATCCTGCTGGAGGGCGGGGGCGGCGGCCAGATGACCGAGTCCTACGAGCTCGCCATGTACGCGATGGCCCGGCACACCTCGATCGACTGCCACGACAAGCGCGGCCGCCGCGGCTACCTCTTCCTGATCGGCGACGAGCTGCCCTACGGCAAGGTCAAGGCCCGCGAGGTGCGCGACGTCCTCGGCGACGAGCTCGCCGAGGACATCCCGGTCACGCGGATCGTCGCCGAGCTGCGGCGGAAGTTCGACGTCTACTACATCCTCCCGGCGGGCTCCTCCTACGTCGGCAACACCGAGGTCCTCGGCACCTGGCGGGGGCTCCTCGGCCAGAACGTCATCGAGCTCGACGACCTCGACGCCGTCTGCGAGACCATCGCCCTCACCATCGGGCTCGGCGAGGAGGCCATCGACCTCGCCGAGGGCCTCGAAGACCTCGCCGACCTGGGCTCCGCCGCCACCGGCTCCGTCGGCAAGGCCCTCGCCGCCCTCGACCGCGACCGCGCGGCCGTCGCGGTGACGGACACGCCCCTGATCGACGTCACTGGCGACGGCGACGGCACTGCCACCGGCACCACCCGCCTGTAGGCCCCTCCCGGAGGACCCTGGAGGACCCCGTGCACACCATCGTCGTCGACCTCGGCTACGGCGACGCCGGCAAGGGCACCGTCGTGGACCGGCTCTGCGCGAGCGGGCCGGTCCGCGCGGTCGTCCGCTTCAACGGCGGAGCCCAAGCGGCGCACAACGTCGTCACCACCGACGGACGCCACCACACCTTCGCGCAATTCGGCTCCGGCACCCTCCAGGGCGTTCCCACCCACCTGTCCCGCTTCATGCTGGTGGACCCCCTCGCGCTGGCCGCCGAGGCCGACCACCTCGCCGCCCTCGGCGTCCCCGCGCCGTACGCCCTGCTCAGCGTCGACCGCGCGGCCCGCCTCACCACCCCGTACCACGCCGCCGCCAACCGGCTGCGGGAGCAGGCCCGCGGCGCGGCCCGTCACGGCTCGTGCGGCATGGGCATCGGCGAGACCGCCGCCTACGCCCTCGCCCACCCGCAGGACGCCCCCACCGCGGGGGACTGCGCCTCACGCCCCCGTCTGCTGCGCAAGCTGCGCCTGCTGCGCGACCGCCTGGCCGACGAGTTCGGCCGCCGGCTGCCCGCCCCGCCGCCCGAGGACTGCGCCGACGCCTTCACCGCCTTCGCCCGCGCCGTCACCCTCACCGGCGACGGCCACCTCGCCCGCGTCCTGCGCGAGGGCGCGGTCGTCCTCGAGGGTGCCCAGGGCGTGCTCCTGGACGAGTGGCACGGTTTCCACCCCTACACCACCTGGTCCACGACCACGTTCGCGGGCGCCGAGGCCCTGCTGGCGGAAGCCGGTCAGGAGGCCCGCCGGCTCGGCGTCGTACGGACGTACACCACCCGCCACGGCCCCGGACCGCACGTCACCGAGGACCCCGAACTCGCCCCGCTGCTGCCCGAACCGCACAACGGCCACGGCCCCTGGCAGGGCGCCTTCCGCACCGGCCACTTCGACGCCGTCGCCCACCGCTACGCCGTCGAGGTCTGCGGCGGTGTGGACGCCCTCGCCGTCACCCACCTCGACGCGCCCCGCCGCTGCCCGCAGCTGCGGCTGGTCCGCGCGTACGACACCGGGCAGACGCGGCTGCCCACCGCCCCGGCCGGGGACCTCGGCCGTCAGGCCGCCCTCACCGAGCGGCTGCTGACGGCGCGTCCGGCACGCTGGGACATGCCCGGCCCCGACCCGGCCGCCTGGTCGGAGGCGGTGGGGGAGGCGCTCGGCGCGCCGGTCGTCCTGGAGTCCCACGGCCCGACGGCCGCCGACAAACGGGAGGTTCAGCGCAGGATCCCGGCCTGCCGCGCGGCCGTCATCCAGGAGGGGAACTCCGAGAGGAGCCGGTCGTAGAGCTCCGCGTCCGGCACGGTGGCGATGTCGTCCACTGCGAAGAACCCGACGTTGTCCACACGCCGGCCCGGCAGGGTGTCGAAACGCTCCAGCACCCCGTAGTTGGCCCGGCCCAGGCCGACGAACTGCCAGAACACCGGCTCCTCCACCGCCTCCCGCAACTGCTGCTCGATCTGGGCGTTGCGGTAGACACCCCCGTCGGAGAAGAACAGCACGAGCGTCGGCGCCGCCGTCGGGTACGCCCGCACGAACGCCCGGACCTCGGCGATGACCTTCTGCTCCTCGTTCTGGATGCCGACGAACCGCATGTCGACCTGGCCCGGCTGCAGTCCGTGCCGGGGCTTCTTGGGCCGGCCGAACAGGCTCAGCTCGCCCACCCGGACGTGCAGCCGCAGCCACAGCGGCAGTTCCGCGATCCGCAGGTCCGGCAGCCGCGCCGGGTGCGAGGCGAAGGTCCACGCCTGCATCTCGCCGTCGTCGTCCAGTTGCGCCGCGACCGCCGCCATGCGCTCGACCACGTCGGCGACGACCCCGCGCGCGTACAGGCCGGCCATCGAGCCCGAGGCGTCCAGCACGAGGATCACCCGTGCCACGACGCCCACCGCGCCGTGCTTGCGCAGGCTGACGGCCACCTGCTCCTTGCGCAGGCTCAGCCGCTTGCGCATGTCGGGAGGAAGGTGCTCCTCGCCCTTGGTGAGCCGGACGGCCGGCGGCGGGGGAGCGGCCCCGGCAGGGAAG
>NZ_JARAVO010000386.1:0-5455 GCF_033792805.1 Streptomyces sp. PA03-1a | reverse complement strand
GGGGAGCGGGGCCGGAAGGCGCGATTCCGTGGTATCCAGGCGGGAGTTGGGGCGATCGACTGGCGGGGAGACAGCCGTGAGGACACTGGACAGGGCGGTGCTGGCCGGGGCGGTTCTCGTCGCCGGGGTGCTGGGCTCCACGGGCTGCACCCTCACCATCGGCGAGACTGCGGGGGAGCCGGCGGATGTCGCCGTGGTCACCGCGACGGCTTCCGCCACGTCTTCGTCGTCCGGCTCCCCGTTCCCGTCCGCGCATCCCTCCGCCACAGCCTCCGCCTCGCCCTCGCCGAGCCGCACGCCGTCACCGGTGCCCGTCCGCGGACCCCGTCAGAAGCTGGTGGTGATGACCGTCAGCGGCGGCTTCGCAGGCGTCCACCAGCAGGTGACGCTCCGGGGTGACGGCACCGTCCTCACGATGGGCAAGGGCGAACCCGTGCAGCGCCGGGTCGGTGCTGCCCGGTTCGAGCAATTGCGGCTTCTGCTCGGTGACCCGGCGCTGGAAGACGTCCCGGACTTCACAATGAACATGGCGGCAAACGACATGTTCCAGTACACCCTCGAATTCGGCGGTCGCACCGTCATGACGGACCGCTCGGACGGGCCGCCCGCGCTGGAAAGGCTCATCAACGCCCTGAGTCGGTGGCTCCCGGGTCGTTGACCTGCACTCCTTAACGGAAGTGGTCCGGGAACCGTCCATCGGAAATACCGCAGGTGAATTCTCCTGCGGTCATGAGTCGGATATCACGGTGGCCCGCACGAGTACGCCGCCCGTGCCGTGTGAGAATGCTTGAGCCCAGCCCCGGAACCAGAGAGCCGGAAACTCCGATGCAAACCTCCGTGTACACCGCCGACGTCGGCGGTGGAACGCGCCAGGGGCTGGTCGGACGCGCGGGGGACGTGGACCGGATCGAGGGTCTGCTCGGCTCCGTCGATTCCGGTGGCGCGGTGCTGCTGTCCGGTGAGCCCG
Source organism: Streptomyces sp. PA03-1a (assembly GCF_033792805.1). NCBI lineage: Bacteria > Bacillati > Actinomycetota > Actinomycetes > Kitasatosporales > Streptomycetaceae > Streptomyces > Streptomyces sp. PA03-1a. The sequence goes on along the minus strand of NZ_JARAVO010000386.1, from coordinate 4,488 downwards.
GGGTGGGCAAGACGGCGCTGCTCGGCCATCTCGCCCAGAGGGCACTGGCAGCCGGTGCCAGGGTGCTGCGGGCGGCGGGCACGCGGTCCGAGAGCGACGTGGAGTACGCGGCACTCAACCAGCTGCTCTTCCCGCTGTGGGAGGAGGATCCGCAAGCCCTGGACGGGGCGCACCGCGAGGCACTGCGGGTGGCCCTGGGCTTCGGGGAGGGACCCCCGCCCGAGCGGTTCCTGGTCTCCAACGCGGCCCTGGTACTGCTCCGCAACGCGGCCACCGCGACGCCGGTGCTGCTGGTCGTCGACGACCTCGATGCGGTGGACCCGGCGAGCGCGGCCGTGCTGGGATTCGCCGCACGCCGGCTCCCGGGAAGCCGCGTCAGGTTCCTGGCGGCCGTCCGCAAGGGTCGTCGCAGCTCCGTCGAGGACGGCGTACGCACCGGACACGAGGTCCTGCCGCTGGACGAGAGCGCGTCGCGGCTCCTGGCCGGCTCGTCCCATCCGGACCTCGCCGGGCCGGTCGTGGAGTGCGTCGTCGCGGTGGCGCAGGGAAATCCGCTGGCCCTGGTCGAGTTGCCGGCGGCCCTGACCGGGCCGCAGCGCGCCGGACTGGAGCGGCCGCCGGCCGCGCTGCCGCTCACGCGGCGCCTGCGCGAGGTCTTCGGCTCGTGCGTGGCGGAGCTGCCCGCGGCGACACGCCGTCTGCTGCTGGTGTCCGCGCTGGAGGGGACGGGGGACCTGGCCGTCGTGCAGACCGCCGCGCACCGGCTCGGCGTCAGGGCCGACCTGGTGGACCTGGAGGCCGCCGAGCGTGACGGCCTCGTGCGGATCGAGGAGTTCGACCACCGCGTGAGCTTCCGGCACCCGCTGTTCCGTGCCGCGGTGGTCGACGCGTCCACCTCCGCGGAGCGCCGTGCCGTGCACCGCGAACTCGCCGAGGTGCTGCACGACCGCCCCGACCAGCGCGCGTGGCACTTGGGGGAGGCGTGCGTGGAACAGGACGAACACGTCGCCGCGTTGCTGGAGGGCACCGCCCACCGGGTCCTGCGGCGCGGCGACGCCATGGCCGCGATCCGGGCCCTCACCAAGGCCGCGCACCTGAGCCCCGGCGCGGCCGACCGTGGCCGCCGGCTGGCCACCGCCGCGTACATACGCGCGGACGCCTCCGGTGAGCTGACGATGGCGTCCCGCCTTCTTGACGACGCCCGGCGCTTTGGTTCCGACGCCCGCGCCTCCCTCTACTCGGCGGCGGTCACGGTCCACCGGCTGCTCGACGGCGAGGGGGACATCGACACGGCCCACCAGGTACTCCTCGGCGCGATCGAGAACGGCGACCATCCCTACGGCGTCTGCGACCCGGCCCTCGAGGAGGCCCTCTACCTGTTGTTGATGCTGTGCTGCCTGGGTGGCCGTGAAGAGCTGTGGGCGCCCCTCCACCGGATCCTGGACCGGCTCGGGCCCGACGCGCCGCCCCTGCTGGGGGTGAACGTCGCCACCCAGGGCGATCCCGCACGCACCGCCCTGGCGGCACTGGGGGACCTGGAGGAACTCATCGCGGGCCTTTCCCAGGAGACGGCCCCGTCGAGGATCACCCGGATCGGCGCCGCGAGCATCGCCGCGGACCGGCTCTCCGGGGTGCGTGACGCCGTATCGCGCGTCCTGCCCCAGGGCCGCCGGCAGATCGTCACCCTGCCGCTCCTGTGCACGGACGCGTTCCTCGCGGGACGGTGGGACGACACGACGGAGCTTGCCGACGAGGGACTGCGCCTGTGCAAGGAGCACGCCTTCGAGGCCGTCTCCTGGTACTTCCGCTACTACAAGGCGGTCGTCGCGGCGGCGCGAGGCGAAGCGGGCCTCGCGGTGGAGGCAGCCGACGCGATGGCCCTGTGGGGGACGTCCCGTGGCGCGCAGCATCTGGTGACCCTGGCGGACCACATCCGGGTGCTCGTCGCGCAGGCGGAGGGCGACTTCGAACGCGCCTACCGGCACGCGGCGGCCATCAGCCGACCTGGTGAACTGGCCCCGTACACCCCGGTGGCGCTGCTGGTGGCCGGGGACGTGGTGGAGGCGGCCGTGCGCACCCAGCGGCAGGCGGAGGCGGCCGCCCACGTGACCGCCGTCCGGCAGGCCGGGATCGCGGCGCTGTCCCCGCGCAGGGCCATGCTCGTCGACGCTTCGGCCGCGACGGCCGCCGAGGCGGACGAGGAGGCGATCGGGCACTTCGAGCGGGCCCTGTCGCACCCCGGCCTCCAGCAGTGGCCCTTCGACCTGGCACGCGTGACCCTGGCCTACGGCGAACGCCTGCGCAAGGCGCGGTCGACCACCGACGCCAGGGCGTCACTGAGCGCGGCCCTGGCGACCTTCGAGCAACTCGGCGCACGGCCGTGGGCGGACCGGGCGAGGCGCGCGCTGCAGGCGACCGGATGGATGGTCAAGCGGGCCGACGGGCCGGAGTCGGTCGGCCTCACCCCGCAGGAGGTCGAGATCGCCCATCTCGCGGCCTCCGGCCTGACCAACAAGCAGATCGCCGAGCGGCTCTACCTCTCCCCCCGCACCGTCGGTGGCCATCTGGGCCGGGTCTTCCCCAAACTCGGCATCACCTCCCGCGCGGCGCTCCGCGACGCCCTGACGGGCCTCGCCAAGCGCTAGCCGCGGACGTGCGGGGGCCGGCTCGGCGCCCGGGCGCCCAGGTGGGCGGGGGACTGCACGGGTGGGCAAGGGGCCGTGCACAACGGGGCAAGGAGCCCGGCGGGGAGTCCTCCTACGGTCGAGGTGTCCCATCACAAGTGGGACACCAATGCGCGGGTCCGGCACCGTTCGCGGATCCGTCGGCCTCCGGCCCCGCGCACGAACCCCAAGGGAGTGATGCCGATGCCGGACATCGAACAGTTCGAGGAGGAGCCCGACGGCGGGCGGCCGCCCCGGCATTTGGCCGTCGTGGGCGGCGTGGCGTGGATGCTCGCGGTGTGCGCGGTGTGCGTGATCCTGCCGCTGTACGCCCATCCGAGTCTCGCGTGCGGACTCGCGCCGCTGGTCACCGCAGGGGTCGTGGCGGTGGTGATGGCCCGCATGAAGGACCGGTACCGTCACGGGGCGGCGCGGGCGCGCGCCGTTTCGGACACCGTGCGGCGGACCTTGCTGCGGCCGCTCCCCGAGCGGGTCGGGGCGCTGGGGCTCGCCTCCGTCTACCGGGCCTGCGGCGGGCGGGGACAGGTCGGCGGGGACCTCTACGCCGTCGCGCGCAAAGGCGGGACGACCCGCCTGATCATCGGTGACGTGTGCGGCAAGGGCCTGCTCACGTTCGAGGACGTCGCGGCCGTGCTCGGGGCCTTCCGCGAATGGGCCCCGCGTGCGGCGACCCTGGCGGAGCTGTCGGCGCGGCTGGAGGAGAGCTTCGTGCGCCATCTGGCCGAAGCCGAAGGCGCCGTCCGCGACACGGACGAACGCTTCGTGACCGCACTGCTGTTGGAGGTACGGGACGGCGAACAGCTCGCCCGCATGGTCAACCACGGCCATCCGCCGCCCGTACGCGCCCGCGGGGGGAACGTCGCCCTTGTGCCGGGCTGCCCGTCACCCCCGCTGGGACTGCGTTCTCTGCGGGGATGCGGGGCCATCGAGGAACGCTTCGAACTGGCCCCCGGGGACACGCTGTTGCTCTACACCGACGGGCTCGTCGAGGCCCGCGACGCCGCGGGGCACTGCTACCCGCTGATGGACCGGGCGACGGCGTGGCGCTGGGTCCGGCAGGGCCCGGACCACCACGAATGCCTGCCGGAAGCGCTCGGGGAGATCCTCCGGGACCTCGTCGACCACGCCGGTGCGCTCCCGGAGGACGATCTCGCGATGGTCGCGCTGACCCGGATGGAGGAACCGGCCGCCGCCGCGCTGCCCCGGCCCGCCGGTGAGGCCCTCGGCGAGGACGCGGGGCAGCTGCGGCAGGACTGATCACCTGTCAGTCGGGCTGGGGGAGCGGGCCGGCTGCCTGGAGGGGTGCGACCTGCAGGGCGCCGGCCTGCCGCCACTCCGCCGGGGAGAGACCGTAGACCGCCCGGAAGGTGCGGCTGAAGTGCGCGTGGCTGGCGAAGCCCCACCGGTGTGCGATCGCCGCCACCGTCTGTCCCGCGAGCTCCGGCCGTACGAGGTCCCTGCGGCAGGCCTCCAGCCTCAGGCGCTGGATCCATCGGCCTACGGTCATGGGCTCGTCCTGGAAGAGCTGGTACAGGTAGCGGACGGAGATGTGGTGCGCGACCGCGACCGTCGCGGGGGAGAGCGCGGGATCGTCCAGATGGGCGCGGATGTAGGCACGGACGCGCTGCAGCAGGGCCCGCTCCACCGCGGCCTGCTCCCCTGAGGTGCCTTCCAGGGCGACCAGGGCGGTGAGCACGTCGACGATGCCCTGGCGCAGGAAGCGTTTCGCGTCCTGTGCGCAGATGCAGTGTTCCGTGGTCGTCACGAGCCCGTCGACGTATGAGGCGAGGATCCCGCCGATCCC
>NZ_JARAVO010000385.1:0-5507 GCF_033792805.1 Streptomyces sp. PA03-1a | reverse complement strand
GAGGGTGCGGTGGGGGACGCGGAGGGCACGGTGAACCTTCCCGGTCCGGTCAGGAGGTGAAGAAGCGCGAGCGCTGCGACTCGATGCGCTTCAGCAGGGCCGAGCCGTCGTCGGGGTGGCCGAGCCATTGGGTGAGTCCGGGCAGGACGACCGTGGAGATGAACCCGGGGTCGCTGTCGCGGTCGGCGAACTGGGTGATGTGCTTGGCGGAGGCGATGAGTTCGGCGGACTTCTTCTGCAGCGGGTTGTAGGAGCCGGTGTCGGCCTGCGCGTGGACGGCCACGTTGCTGGGGTCGACACCCATGTAGAGGCCCTCGGCCTCGGCGCTGCCGAGGAACTCCAGGAGCTTCTTGGCGCCCTTCTCGTTCTTGGGGCGGCGGCTGAGCATGAAGCCGTCCGTGGGCGCCTCGACGGCGTCCTGCCCGTTGACCGGGTCGATCTCGGGGAAGGGGAAGAAGTCGATGTCGGAGCGGAGCGCCTCGTCGGTGACCTGCTGGCCGAGGAAGAGGCCGATGACCGCCATGCCGGACTTCTTGTCCAGCAGCGACTGGGCCGCGTCCTGCCACGAACGTCCGCCGGCGCCCTGCTGGTAGTACGGGCTGATCTCGCGCCACAGGTCGAGGGTGGCGACGGCGCGCTTGTCGGTCCAGGAGACCTCGCCGCGCATCAGGGACATGTGGAAGTCGTAGCCGTTGGCCCGCAGGTTGAGGTAGTCGAAGGCGCCGAGGATGCTCCAGGCGTCGCCGCCCCCGTAGCCGGAGGCGATCGGGGAGAGGCCGTCCTTCTTCATCCGCTTGGCGAGCGCGGTGAACTCGGACCAGGTGCGCGGGACGGTGTAGCCGCGCTCCTGGAAGAGGCTCTTCCGGTAGAAGACGCCCCAGGGGTAGTTGTAGAGCGGGACGAAGTAGAACTTGCCGTCCTCGCCGCGGGAGAGCTGCTTGGTGGCCTCGCTGAAGCCGCCGCCTATCTTCTCCCACACGTCGTCGAGGGGGGTGGCGAGGCCCTTCTTGGCGAAGTACTGCATGCGGTAACCGGCGAACCAGGTGAAGACGTCGTCCGGAGTGCCCTGCAGGTAGCTGGAGATGCCCTTCTGGAAGCTGTCGTGGTCGACGGTGTTGGTCTTGACCGTCAGCCCGCTGTCCTTGGTGAAGGCCTTGGTCACCGCCGCGTAGGCGGACTTGGGCGTGGCGTCGGCCCCGTTGGACCCGAAGGTCACCGTCTTGGGGTCGGCCGCCGCTCCCCCGCCGCAGGCGGTGAGGAGGGGGGCGGCGAGCGCCGCGGCTCCGAGCCCGAACAGCCCGCCGACCACGGTGCGGCGGCTGGGCTGAGGCGCGGTCAGGACGGTGCGGCTCTGCAGCGTCATCGCTACTCCTAGTACGTGTCTGATCTGATGAAGGACTGGATCGCGGTGGCCGCGGCCCCGCGCGCCCATTCCTCGAAGGGCAGCGGACGGGTCCGCAGGTCGCACTGCCCGGCGGTGCCGAAGGCGGAGGCGGCGAAGGCCTCGAGGATCTGGTCGGCGAACAGGTCGTGGGCCACCAGGCCCTCGCCCGAGATGATCACGCGCTCCGGGCCGAAGAGGTTGGCCACCGAGCCGATGGCCCGGCCGATCGCCTCGCCGGCCCGCGCGTACACCTCCCTGGCCCCCGGGTCGCCGCCGTGGGCCAGTCGCAGTGCCTCGGCGGCGTCGGCCACGGGGGTTCCCGTCGCCTCGCGGACCGCGCGCACGATCGCCGGGTCCGCGGCGATCGCCTCCACGCACCCGCGGTTGCCGCAGTGGCACAGCGGTCCCGCCGGGTCGATGGACAGGTGCCCGATCTCGCCGGCCACCCCGTACGCGCCCGAGACCACCCGCCCGTGCACCACGAGACCGCAGCCGATGCCCGCGCCGACCGTCACCACGGCGAAGTCGGACAGGCCCACCCCGGCGCCGAACCACTGCTCGGCGACGGTGAGCGCCCTGACGTCGTTGTCGACGGTGACGGGCAGGCCGGTGGTCATCCCCGCCAGCTCGGCCAGCGGGATGTCCCGCCAGTCGAGGAAGGGCGAGTAGCGCACCAGGCCGCCGGCCCGGTCCACGTCACCGGAGACCGCGATGCCCAGGCCGCTGACGGGGACGCCGAAACCGTCGGCCTCCGCCAGCAGTTCGTGCACCAGTGCCGCCGCCGACGCCAGGACGGCCCCGGGGTCGGGGGCGGCCAGCGGCACGTGGCGGGAGGTGCGGATCCGGCAGCAGAGGTCGGTGAGCACACCGATGATCTCGTCGCCGGTGATCTTGAGGCCGATGAACAGCGCCCGGCCGCCGTCCACCCGTACGGGGTTGGCCGGCCGTCCCAGGGAGGGACGCGCCTCCTCGTCCACGTCCTCGACCAGGTACCCGGCCTCGATCAGCGGCCGGACCGCCTTGGTGACCGCGGCCGCTGACAGCCCGGCACGCTTGGCGATCTCGGTGCGGGTGAGCGGACCGTGGCACAGGACGGTGGTGAAGATCTGGGAGGCGGCCGGCGTGTGGGCCGGGAACGCCTCCCCCGGCGGGATCGAGGACATGGCCGGGAACCTAGGTGGGTTCTTTTCTGCTGTCAATAAAAGAAGCAAGACTCCTCGGAAGTAGACCAAGTGAGGGCCCCTCAACTGGAAAAGGTCGGACCAGAGTGGGTGTTGACATGTGATCCAAGGTGAGGATTGGCTGCCGCCTGTCTCCTGGCGCGACCCGAACGTGAGGACCCATGCCCGTGATCTCCCATGCCCCGGACACCGGGATCTGGCTGCTGAGCACCCCGCGCACGTCGTACGCACTGCGCATCGACGCGACCGGTGCCCCCTGCCACGTCGCCTGGGGCCCGCGGCTGACCCTGCAGGAGGCGGCCGAACTCGCCGTCCCGCCGGGACCGGACGCGAGCAGCTTCGAGGGCCGTTCGCCGGTGGGCGAGGAACTCCCCGTCGACGGCGGGGCCCGCTTCGGGGTACCGTCCCTCCAGGTCCGCCTCCCCGACGGGAGCAGGGGCTTCGAGTGGCAGCCGACGGGTCATGACGTGCGGGAACCCGCGCCCGGTGTGCACGAGTTGGCGCTGCGGTTCCGCGACCGCGTCCACCCGCTGGAGGTCACCCTCCACTACCGTCTCCACGACGACAGCGACGTCATCGAGCGGCGCACCGTCCTGCGCAACGCGGGCGAGCACGCCCTCACGGTGCTCCGCGCCGACTCCGCCGCCTGGAGCCTGCCGCCGCTGCCCGACTACCGGCTCAGCCACGTCACCGGCCAGTGGTCCGCGGAGAGCCAACTGCGCCGGGAGCGGCTGCCGTACGGCGAGACCGTGCTGACCAGCCGCCGCGGCATCACCAGCCACCACGCCAACCCGTGGGTGATGGTCGACGCAGGTGACGCCGGCGAGACCCATGGCCGGGTGTGGAGCGCCGCCCTGGCCTGGAGCGGCAGTTGGCGTGTCACCGCGCAGCGCACCCCGGACGGGCGCGCCGGCTTCACGGGGGGTGCGGGACACGACGGTACGAACGTGCCGCTGACCCCGGGCGAGGAGTACACCACGCCCACCTTCGCGGGCCTGTACACCGGCGGGGGCTTCGGCGCGGCCAGTCGCGCCTGGCACGCGTACACCCTGGCCCACGTCCTGCCGCACCCGCGGGAGACGGCTCCGGTGGTCTACAACTCCTGGGAGGCCACCGGCTTCGACGTCGACGAGCCCGGCCAGGCGGCGCTCGCCGCCCGGGCCGCGGCGCTCGGCGTGGAGCTGTACGTCGTCGACGACGGATGGTTCGGGGCACGGCGCGACGACCGCGCGGGCCTCGGCGACTGGACCCCGGCCGCCGACCGCTTCCCCTCCGGGCTGGCCCCCCTGGCCGACCGGGTGCACCGGCTCGGGATGCGCTTCGGCCTGTGGGTGGAACCGGAGATGGTCAACCCGGACAGCGACCTGTACCGCGAGCACCCCGACTGGGTGCTGCACGTCCCGCACCGGAACCGGACCGAGCTGCGCAACCAGCTGGTCCTCAACTTCGCACGGCAGGACGTCGCCGACTGGGCGTACGGCTGGCTCACCCGGCTCGTCGCGGAGAACGGCGTCGACTTCCTCAAGTGGGACATGAACCGCGCCTTCAGCGAGGCCGGCTGGCCCGGACGCGACGACGGCGCGGACCGGCTGTGGACGCGGTACGTGCACCACCTCTACGGGGTGATCGACCGGCTCCGCGCCGACCATCCGCAGTTGCGGATCGAGTCCTGCAGCGGCGGCGGCGGCCGGGTGGACCTCGGCATCCTCTCCCGCACCGACCAGGCGTGGCCCTCCGACAACACCGACGCCGCCGACCGCGTGGCGATCCAGCACGGCTACGGCCAGGTCTACCCCGCGCGCACCATGGCCGCCTGGGTGACCGACGTCCCGAACCAGCTCACGCACCGCACGGTGCCGCTGCGCTTCCGCTTCCACGTCGCGATGGCCGGGCTGCTCGGCATCGGCGGTGACCTCACCCGCTGGTCCGAGGAGGAACTGGCCGCCGGGGCGGAGCTGGTGGCCGAGTACAAGCGGGTCCGTCACCTCGTCCAGCACGGAGCGCTGCACCGGCTGCGCGGTCCCGGGGACGACGGCCCCACCGTCGTGGAGTACGCCGCGCACGACGGCAGCGAGGCGCTGGTGCTCGCCTGGCAGCGCGTCCAGCGGCACGGCGGCCCGCGGGGACCGGTGCGGCTGGGCGGCCTCACCGCCGGGGCCCGCTACCGCGACACGCGTACGGGGACCGTGCACCACGCGGCGGTGCTCGGCGGGTACGGGCTCGTGCTCGATCTGCCGCCCGGCGACTGGGCCAGTTCGGCGGTGCACCTGGTGCGCGTCGCGGAGCACGAGGGCGCCTGACCGTCCCGCCGGGCCGTGCCGCCCCGCGCATGTGGGCAACTGCACAAACCCGCAGCTGCGGGAGCTTGTCCGGTGTGACGTGGCAGCGTCAAGGTGAGCTCCGTCCGCCCGTCCCGAAGACCCGCCGGCCCTCTGCACGTTCCTCACCCGATCACCGAAGGGCGTTGCATGTCCCACCGCTTCAGACGAGCGCGTTTGACGGCGCTCGCCGCCCTGTTGTCCACGATCGCCGCGCCTTCCGTCGCCCACGCCGCGGATCCGGACGCCCCGGCGTCCCGGGCCGCGGCCCACGCGGCCCCCGCGGCACACACCCTCACCCTCGACGACGGCTCGGTGCTGCACTGGTCCGACGACGGGTCAGGCACCCTGACCCGCAAGGACGGCACCACCCGGGCCTTCCCCGTGGCGGGCACGAAGGGCCGCAGCGCGTTCGGCGGCTCCCTGACCCCGTCCGCCGAGATCCTCCAGCGCCGGGCCGACGCCGCCGCGCTCACGCCGTACAGCGTGGGCGCGGCGGCGTCGGCCCGCCGCCGCGGGAGCTCGCCGGACGGGGTCATGGCGCCCCCCACCGCGCTGCGGCCCTCCTCGCCCGCCCCCGGGAAGGCCACGGTGGTGCGGGCCCTTCGGGACCAGGGGACTGAC
>NZ_JARAVO010000384.1:0-5603 GCF_033792805.1 Streptomyces sp. PA03-1a | reverse complement strand
GCTGCGGGGGCAGGGACGGGGGTGAAGGTCGCCCGGCGCAGCAGCGAGCGGATCCGGGCCACCAGCACCGCGGTGTCCACGGGTTTGACCACGTAGTCGTCGGCGCCCGCCTCCAGGCCGGAGACGACGTCCAGGGCGTCGCCGCGCGCGGACATCATCAGGATCGGGTCCATGCTGGTCTCCCTGACCCTGCGGCACAGCCCGATCCCGTCCAGGCCCGGCAGCATCACGTCGAGCAGCAGCAGGTCGTGGCGGCCCTCCCGGAACAGTTCGAGCCCGGTCAGGCCGTCACCCGCCGACGTCACGCGGTAGCCGTAGCGCTCCAGCGCCATGGTGACCGATCTGCGGATCACCTCGTCGTCCTCGACGAGCAGGACCGCCACGGACGCCGGGACGGACCCCTCTGTCACCAGAACCGACACTCTCTTCCCATCGGACGCAGGTACGGGGACTCCCATCATGCGCCAGGCGGATGCCCCGCCGGGTGTCCGGTGGTGCTCGGCCACGCATCAACCGTGTATCAGCACGCGCTCATGCCACGGCCGCCCCACCACCACCCGCCTCAGGACCGCAGGGCGTCGACGGGCTCCATGCGGGAGGCCCGCAGGGAGGGGTAGAGACCGGCCAGGAGTCCGACGAGGGCTCCGGCGACCGGGGCGCCGAAGGCGAGCCGGACGTCGAGGACCGGGGTCCAGTCCCTGACGGCGGAGACGCCCACCACGACGACCATGCCCAGGGCGGCGCCGACGACGCCGCCGAGGAGTCCGATGGTCGTCGACTCCAGCAGGAACTGGCCGGCGACCTGGCGTCGCGAGGCACCGAGGGCGCGGCGCAGTCCGATCTCCCCGATCCGTTCGATGACCGTCACCAGCGTCACGTTGGCGATGCCGATGGCCCCGACCACCAGCGAGACCAGTCCGAGGACCAGGAACAGGCCGTTGACGTCGCCCTGTACGCCCTTGCGTGCCTTGGCCGGGTCGGGCGGTGCCGTGACGGCGAGGGCGCCCTCGGCTTCGGGGGCCAGCGCGATGGGTGCCTGGTGGGCCACCTGGTTCGCCGCGCCGAGCGCGGTGTTGATCAGTACCCGGGTGACCACTCCGAGGCCGAGCTGGTCCTGCGCGGTCGTGGGCGGCAGGATCACGGCGGTGGCGAGCTGCTGTTCCCGTTCGGCTCCGCCGAGGATCCCGATGACGGTGTAGGCCTGCCCCTTGAGGAAGACGGCGGGCGCGTCCTTGACCGAGCCGATGCCGAGCAGCCGTGCGGCCTGGTCGCCGATCACCGCCACCCGGCCGTGCCGGGCGACGTCCCCGTCGTCGAAGAAGCGTCCGGCGGTCATCGTGCCGCGCACCGCGGCGGGCAGCGTCGGGGACGCAGCGACGACCGCCATGGTCTGCCCGGTGACCTCCCCGGGCGCCACCACGTCGTTCGCCCGTACCTGGACGCTCGCGGTCGCCTGGGATTCGGCGATGGCCGCCGCCGAGTCGACCCCGGCCAGCCGCCGGACGGCGTCGACGCCCGGCCAGTCCACGAGAGGGACGGGGTCGGCCGACGGCGGCGGCGCGGGCACGACCACGGTGACGGAGGTGGCGGTCAGCGCGTCGAACCGGCCGACGATCTGGTTGCCCGCCGTGGACGAGACCCCGATGGTGATGACCAGGGTGGTGATGCCGAGGACGGTGCCCAGGGTGGTCAGCGCGGAGCGCATGGGACGGGCCAGCACCCCCGCCAGCGCCTCGGTCCACAGGTCCCGGAAGTCCATCCAGGGACGCTCGATGCCCCTGGCCCTGCCGCCGCCCCTGCCGCGTCGCCGGGCGCGGGTCCTCATCGGTCCTCCTCGGTGAGGCGTCCGTCGCTGATCCTCACCCGGCGGTCGGCCCGGGCGCTGACCGTCTCCTCGTGGGTGATCACGACCAGGGTCATGCCCTGCGCGCTCAGCTGATCGAAGAGGTCCAGCACGGACGCGGTGTTCTCACTGTCGAGGTTGCCGGTGGGTTCGTCGCAGAGCAGCAGCGCGGGCTCGCTCATCAGCGCCCGGGCGATCGCCACGCGCTGCCTCTCACCACCGGAGAGCCGGTCCGGCCGGAAGCCGGTGCGGTGTGCCAGGCCCACCCGTCCCAGTGCCTCCTCGGCCCTCGCGCGTCGGCCGGCCCGGCCGCGCCCGGGGCGCGGCCGGCGGTAGGCCTCGGCGAGCATGACGTTCTCGTCCACCGTCCGGTAGGGCAGCAGGTGGAAGGACTGGAAGACGAATCCGATCCGGCTGCCGCGCAGCGAGGTGCGCTGCGGGTCGCCGAGCGTGTTGGTCTCCACGCCGTCGAGCCAGTACGCGCCCGAGGTGGGGCGGTCCAGCAGCCCCAGGGTGTTGAGCAGCGTCGACTTGCCGGAGCCGGACGGGCCGACGATCGACAGGTGCTCGCCGCGCCGGACGGCCAGGTTCACGTCCCGCAGGGCGTGCACCGGCGGTTCGGAGTCGAAGGTCCGGTCGACGGAGACCAGCTGGATGACGGTGTCCGCGTCGGGCACCGCCGACAGTGCCGGGCCGGTCATCGTCCGACCACCACGGGATCGCCCGCCGTGAGGTCGTCACCGGACGGGGTGACCTCCACCTGGCCGTCCGCGGACAGGCCCGCCTTCACGGGGACGTCCACGACCTTGCCGCCCCGCACGACCTGCACCCTGGCCTGCCCGCCGGCCGATGTGTGCAGCGCGGCGATGGGCACCGTCAGCACGTCGCCGTCCGAGGAGCCCACCTCGATGGTGACCATCGCGGACCCGTTGGCGTTCTTGGCCAGCTTCCCCGACGGGACGGAGATCTGCACCGGTACGGGAGCCGCCGCGTCGCCGCCGCCGCCGACCGACGTCCCCGGCGCGTCCTTGCCGTCGCCCGCGTCGTGCTTCGGTACCTCGTCGCCGAGCGCCACCAGCCGCCCCCGCACCTTCGTGCCGTCGGGGGTCTCCACCTGGGCCGTCATGCCCTTGTGGAGCAGCTTGGCGTCGCTGCCCGGGACCACGGCCTGCACCACGACCTTGGAGCTGGTCACGGTGCCGATCGTTCCGGACGGGGTGTCGCCGGTCTTCAAGGACACCTTGTCCAGCCGGGCCGGCAGGTCCGGCAGGAAGACCACCTCGCCCGCCGGGATCTTGGTGCCGTAGCCGGCCTGGAAGGCGGAGAGCGCGGCGTTGGCCGCGTCCAGCTGCTGCTGCGCCGCCTTGAGCCGCAGCTTTCCGGACTCCCCACCGGAGCCGGATCCGCTGCCGGGGTCCTGCGCGTCCAGGAGCGCCTGCTGTGCGGTGGTCACGGCCGCTTCCAACGTCCCCAGCTGCTGCTTGTCCGCGAATCCGGGCTCCTCCGCGTGGAAGCTTTTGCTCTTGTACCAGCGGCTCACCGCCGCGGCGTCGGAGGATCCGTACGTCCCGGTGGTTCCGCCCGGGTTGAACCCGAGGCGGGCCAGGGCGCGTTCGAGCTGCTCGACGTCGTCGCCGGAGGCGCCGGGACCGAGCGTGCGGTACATCGGGACGGATCCCTTGAGCACCAGCACCGGCCGGCCGCTCACCTGCATCAGCACGTCGCCCTCCTTCACCTCCGATCCGGCGACCGGTGCCTTGGTGACGCGCTGGACGGCGGCGTCGCCGGCCCCGGAGTCCCCGGTGCCGGAGTCCGGGGACCCGACCGGCCCGGCCAGCGCCAGGCTCTGCGGTGAGGCGAACTCCACCGAGCCCTGGGCCACCACGCTCGCGGTCAGCGACCGCCGTTCCACGGCGACGGTGACCGGTCCGGCCTTCGGCGGACGGTGGGCGGCGGCCGCGTCGGCCGGCGACTGCATCTGCGATCCGGCGAACCAGCCGCCCGCGCCCACCAGTCCCACCCCGGCGACGATGGCGCCGAGCTGCCTGGGCCGGCTGCTCACCTTGCGGCGCTGCCTCACCCGGCACCGCCACCGCTGGTCGGGGCCTTGAAGAACTTCGGGAAGTAGGCGGCCCGGAAAGCCTTGCCGCACTCCAGGTCCTGCATCGCCAGGTCGATGTCCTTGGCGAGCAGGGGCATGGCCTCGTCCTTGCCCATGGGCTTGGTGGAGCTGCCGTCGGGGTTCGCCTCGGCGGCGCCGGCCCCGGCGCCGGGGGCGGCGGAGGTCATCGCCTGCAGCTTCACCATCTCCCCGATGCCGGTCGGCTGCGTCGTCGTGACGGGGATGCCGTGGTCCTTCAGGCACGAGGCGTACGACTGCGCCAGGGTCACCAGCCGGGAATCGCCGTTGAGCGCCTGCGCGTTCGCCTGGTTCCGCTGCGCGGTCGTGACGCTGCGTTCCTGGGCCGACGCGTTGCCGTAGACCTCCTTGTTGGCCTCCCCGTCGCATCCGGTCCACTGCTTGCCACCGGTCTTCGGGTCCGGGGGGCCGCCCATGGCCTTGTCCCAGGCGGCCTTCTGCGCGGCGGTGAGCGTGGCGACGTAGTCCGCGTTGGGCGAGACGTTCGCGTCGTCCCGGGCGGCCTCGCTGCCCGGCGCCTGGGGATCGTCGGGATAGACGACGCCCGCGTAGACGCCGAAGCCGTACTTCTGGCGGTACTTCTTCGTCAGCCCGTAGTCCGCCCCGTCGGCGGCCCAGGATGCCGCGGGGTCCTCGGGGGCGATGGGGGTGTAGGGGAAGCCCTTCTTCTTCATGCAGGCCGCGATCGCGTTCTGCAGCTGGTACTCCTTCTTGAGCTCCCCGCCGGCGTTCGCGGGGACGTCGAGCTGTCCCCGCGCTCCGGTCGGGGCCTTGCCACCGCCCGCCGTCTGCGATGCCGTCTCGGCGCCGCAGGCCGCCAGCAGCGGCAGCAGGCTCACCGCCACGGCCAGTATCCGAACAGTGCGGGATCCAGACATGCTCTTCCATCCGATCGAGGAGAAGTGAGGTCGCCGCCCTGAGGCGGGGCGTCACCGGGTTCGTGCGTCCCAGGCTGGCGCCCGCAGGTGATGGCCCCTGGCCCGGATCATGACCGAGCTGTAACGCCGGTTCACTGCACGTGCGGGCCGGTGACGAAGCGACCGTTCCTGTCGTAGGGCCAGGCGTTGGCGACGCATCCGCGCAGGCCCTTGATCTGCTGCATCATCACCGGGGCCAGTTGTCCGGGGCCCGCGCAGGTGGTGTGCGTGTAGTTCAGGAAGTGCCCCATCTCGTGGTTGATGATCAGCGCCCGGTAGTCGTGGATCGGGCCGTCGAACGTCGGCGAGCCCTCGACCCAGCGCTTGAGGTTCACCACGACCCCGCCGGGGACCTCGCAGTTGTACTCGCCCTGGGTGTCCTGCTTGATGCCCGTCCAGCACAGGGCGTCCGCCGTGCCCGGCGTCGCGATCCGCACCGTGAGGTCGTGGGGTTGCCCCGCGCTCACCAGCTGGAACGCGAAGGCGGGGTTGTGGGTCCAGCCCCGGGGGGCGGCGAGGATGTCGGCGATCTCGTTGGCCGCCTGGTCCGGCGAGATGTCGAGGCCGGTCTCGACCTTCACCACGTAGCGGAGCGGACGGGGACCGCGACCGACCTTCTCGCCGCCGGCCTGCGCGGTGACGAAGGTGCCACTGCCCGTCGCGGGGACGTCGATTTTGGTGGGGGTCGGCGTCGGCGTCGGGG
>NZ_JARAVO010000383.1:0-5623 GCF_033792805.1 Streptomyces sp. PA03-1a | reverse complement strand
ACCGAGCGACCCGCCGAGCCAGAGCCCCTCGGCCTCCCCGTCCTCCGCCCAGGGCGACGACCAGGGCGACGACTAGGCGTCCTCGTCCCCGTCCGGCCCCTGATCCCCGCCGCGGGAGCCCGGGACCGGGTCGGCGGGGTGCGGCGCCATCGGCAGCAGGGAGGCGAGCCGCTGCTCGCACAGCTCGACGAGCCGGTCGTAGCCCCGCGGCCCCATCAGCTCGGTGAGCTCCGCCCGGTACGAGACGTACACCGGTTCGCCCGCGCCGTGCGCGGACCGCGCGCCCGTGCACCACCAGTGCAGGTCGTGACCGCCGGGGCCCCAGCCGCGCCGGTCGTACTCGCCGATCGAGATCATCAGCACGCGCGTGTCGTCGGGCCGGTCCACCCAGTCGTACGTCCGCCGGATCGGCAGCTGCCAGCACACGTCCGGCTTGGTCTCCAGCGGCTCGCGGCCCTCCTTGAGCGCGAGCGTGTGCAGGGCGCAGCCGGCGCCCGCGGGGAAGCCGGGGCGGTTGAGGAAGATGCAGGCGCCCTGGTGCCGCCGGGTCTGCCGGTCGCCGTCCTCGTTGACCTCGGCCCAGCCGTCCTCCTCGCCGACCCCGTGGAACTGCCACAGCTCCGGGGTGAGCCGCTCCACGTGCCCCGCGACGCGCTTCTCGTCGTCGTCGTCCGAGAAGTGCGCGCCGAGGGTGCAGCAGCCGTCGTCGGCCCGGCCCGCCTGGATGCCCTCGCAGCCGCGGCCGAAGACGCAGTTCCACCGTGAGGTGAGCCACGTCAGGTCGCACCGGAAGACCTGTTCCTCGTCGGCCGGATCGGGGAACTCGACCCACGCGCGGGGGAAATCGAGCCCGACCTCGTCCGACACGTCCGGGTGATGCTGCCGCTTCGTCGCCTTTTTCACCTTCGCCACGATGTCAGGGTAAGCATGTGAAGCTCCTCCAGTGGTCACCCGCGCAGGTGCCCATACCCCGCATGTCCCCGGTCAAGGCGCGGCGCAGTAGCGTTCCGGGCATGAGACTCGGTGTCCTCGACGTGGGTTCGAATACCGTCCACCTTCTGGTCATGGACGCGCACCCCGGCGCGCGTCCGCTCCCCGCCTACTCCCACAAGGCGGAGCTGCGGCTGGCGGAGCTGCTGGACGAGGACGGCGCGATCCGCGAGGACGGCGTGCGGCGGCTGGTCGCCCAGGTCGCCGAGGCCCTGGTCGTCGCCGAGGACAAGGGCGTCGAGGACGTCCTGCCCTTCGCCACCAGCGCGGTGCGCGAGGCCGCCAACGGCGAGCAGGTGCTCGCCCGGGTCGCCGCCGAGACCGGGGTCGCCCTGACCGTGCTGTCCGGGGAGGACGAGGCACGGCTCACCTTCCTCGCCGCCCGCCGCTGGTTCGGCTGGTCCGCCGGCCGGCTGCTCATGCTGGACATCGGCGGCGGCTCCCTGGAGGTCGCCTACGGCATGGACGAGGACCCGGACGCCGCGGTCTCCCTGCCGCTCGGCGCCGGCCGGCTCACCAGCGGCTGGCTCCCCGGCGACCCGCCCACCTCCGAGGACGTGCGCGGCCTGCGCAAGCACGTGCGCGCCGAGATCGCCCGCACCGTGGCGGAGTTCAGCCGGCTCGGCGGACCCGACCACGTGGTGGGCACCTCCAAGACCTTCAAGCAACTGGCCCGGATCGCGGGCGCGGCCCGCTCCGCCGAGGGCCTGTACGTGCAGCGCACGCTGAGCCGCAAGGCGCTGGCGGAGTGGGTGCCGCGGCTGGCCGCCATGACGGAGGGCGCCCGCCGGGCCCTCCCGGGCGTGTCGGAGGGCCGGGCCCGCCAGCTGCTGGCCGGGGCGCTGGTCGCGGACGCGGCGATGGACCTGTTCGGGGTCGCCGAGCTGGAGGTCTGCCCGTGGGCGCTGCGCGAGGGCGTCATCCTGCGGCGCCTCGACCTGATGACGAGCGACCGGGGCTGAGCGCGGCGCACGCCGTCCGTCGCCGTGCGGGCGCCGCGCCGCTCCGCCCCGCGTGTCGATCGCGTCACGTCGGCCGGGTGCGATGTGCCGTCGGGCCGACCGGCCGCCGTACGCTGTTCCCCGTGGCAGCCCCTGACCCTGTGGACCCGAACGGACACACCGTGCGCGTACCGGACGCGAAGGTCGCGCTGTCCACGGCCTCGGTCTACCCCGAGTCCACGGCGACGGCCTTCGAGATCGCGGCGCGGCTGGGCTACGACGGCGTCGAGGTGATGGTGTGGACCGACCCGGTCAGCCAGGACATCGAGGCGCTGCGCCGCCTGTCGGACTACCACGGCATCCCCATCCTGGCGGTGCACGCCCCCTGCCTGCTGATCACCCAGCGGGTGTGGTCGACCGACCCCTGGGTGAAGCTGCAGCGCGCTCAGGCGGCGGCGGAGAAGCTGGGCGCCTCGACCGTGGTCGTCCACCCGCCGTTCCGCTGGCAGCGCAGCTACGCGCGGGAGTTCGTCGCCGGCATCTGGCGGATGGCGAACGAGACCGACGTCCGGTTCGCCGTCGAGAACATGTACCCGTGGCGCTACCGCGACCGGGAGATGCTCGCCTACGCCCCCGACTGGGACCCCACCAAGGACGACTACCGGCACTTCACCATCGACCTCTCGCACACCTCCACGGCCAGGACCGGGACGCTGGAGATGCTCGACCGCATGGGCGACCGGCTCGGTCACGTCCACCTGGCCGACGGCAGCGGCTCCGGCAAGGACGAGCACCTGGTGCCCGGACGCGGCAACCAGCCCTGCGCGGAGGTGCTGGAGGGCCTGGCCTCACGTGGCTTCGACGGCCATGTGGTGATCGAGGTCAACACCCGGCGCGCGATGTCGGCCGCCGAGCGCGAGGCGGACCTCGCCGAGGCGCTGGCCTTCACCCGGCTGCACCTCGCCGCGGCCGCGCGGGTGCGCTGATGGCTCCCGAGGACGGGACCGGCAGGCGCGGCCGCGGCCGCCCCGCCGGGAGCCGCTCGGGCACCGCCGAGACCCGCGAGCTGATCCTCGCCGCGGCCCGGCAGGAGTTCTCCGCCCGCGGCTACGACAAGACCTCGATCCGCTCCATCGCCAAGTCCGCGGGCGTGGACCCGGCGCTGGTGCACCACTACTTCGGGGCGAAGGAGCAGGTCTTCGAAGCCTCCATCGAGTTGAGCTTCGAGGCCGCCTTCGGCGTCCCCGACGTCCTGGCGACCGGCCCCGAGGGCGTCGGCGAGCGCCTGGCGCGCTTCTTCGTCGCCATCTGGGAGAACCCGGTCTCCCGGGCCCCCATGCTGGCGATCGTCCGCTCCGCCGTGACCAACGACACCGCCGCGGGCGTGCTGCGCGGCATCGTCCTGCGGCGGCTGCTGGAGCGCGTCGCGTCGGAGCTGAAGGTCCCCGACCCCCGGCTCCGCGCGGAACTCGCGGGCGCCCAGATGATCGGCATCGTGATGATGCGCTACGTCATCAAGCTCGAGCCGCTGGCGTCGGCGGACATGGAGGACGTCATCGCCCTCATCGCGCCGACCCTCCAGCGCTATCTGACCGATCCCGGGCCCGTCACGGGGTGAGCCGCCCGCATGGCAGATGGGTCGACAATGGGGGAGAGCGCCCTGTCGCCGGCCCGCTGCGGACCTGTCGTGTCCGGTACCGGATCGCCATCCACACGGTGGACTCGCCGTCCGCAATACGGACACACCGCCGCGTACCACGACCGGGGGCGTACGCTCGAAGGCTCCGAGATGGAAACGTAGGGAGTGGTCCCCGTGCCCGAGCTGAGGTCCCGCACAGTCACCCACGGCCGCAACATGGCGGGCGCCCGCGCCCTCATGCGCGCCTCGGGCGTAGCGAGCGAGGACATCGGCAAGCCGATCATCGCGGTGGCCAACAGCTTCACGGAGTTCGTGCCCGGGCACACCCACCTGCAGCCCGTCGGCCGCATCGTCAGCGAGGCGATCAAGGCCGCGGGCGCCGTGCCGCGCGAGTTCAACACGATCGCCGTCGACGACGGCATCGCCATGGGCCACGGCGGCATGCTCTACTCGCTGCCCTCCCGCGACCTGATCGCCGACTCCGTCGAGTACATGGTCGAGGCGCACTGCGCCGACGCGCTGATCTGCATCTCCAACTGCGACAAGATCACCCCGGGCATGCTGATGGCCGCCCTGCGCCTCAACATCCCCACCGTCTTCGTCTCCGGCGGCCCCATGGAGGCCGGCCGTGCCACCCTCGTCGACGGCACCGTCCGCACCCTCGACCTGATCGACGCGATCGCCGACGCCGTCAACGACAAGATCTCCGACGAGGACATCCTCCGCATCGAGGAGAACGCCTGCCCCACCTGCGGCTCGTGTTCCGGCATGTTCACCGCCAACTCGATGAACTGCCTCACCGAGGCGATGGGCCTGTCGCTGCCCGGCAACGGCTCGGTCCTGGCCACCCACACCGCCCGCAAGGCGCTGTACGAGGACGCCGGCCGCACGGTCGTCGACATCACCCGGCGCTATTACGAGCAGGACGACGAGTCCGTGCTGCCGCGCTCGATCGCCACCTTCGAGGCCTTCGAGAACGCCATGGCCCTCGACATCGCCATGGGTGGTTCCACCAACACGATCCTCCACCTGCTGGCCGCGGCCCAGGAGGCGGACGTCCCCTTCGGCCTCACCGACATCGACGCCGTCTCCCGGCGCGTGCCGTGCCTGGCCAAGGTCGCGCCCAACGTCGCGAAGAACCGCACGTACTACATGGAGGACGTGCACCGGGCCGGCGGCATCCCCGCCCTGCTGGGCGAACTCCACCGGGCCGGCCTGCTCAACGAGGACGTCCATTCCGTCCATTCCCCGTCGCTCGCCGACTGGCTCAAGACCTGGGACGTGCGCGGCGGCTCCCCCTCCGCCGAGGCCGAGGAACTCTGGCACGCCGCCCCCGGCTGCGTCCGCTCCGCCGAGGCCTTCTCCCAGTCCGAGCGCTGGGAGGCCCTCGACCTCGACGCCGCCGAGGGCTGCATCCGCTCCGCCGAGCACGCCTACTCCAAGGACGGCGGCCTGGCCGTGCTCCACGGCAACCTCGCCGTCGACGGCAGCGTGGTGAAGACCGCCGGCGTCGACGAGTCCATCTGGACCTTCGAGGGCCCGGCCGTGGTCTGCGAGTCCCAGGAGGAGGCCGTCGACAAGATCCTCCGCAAGGAGGTCAAGGAGGGCGACGTCGTCGTCATCCGCTACGAGGGCCCCAAGGGCGGTCCCGGCATGCAGGAGATGCTCTACCCCACCTCCTTCCTCAAGGGCCGCGGCCTCGGCAAGGCCTGCGCGCTCGTCACCGACGGCCGCTTCTCCGGCGGCACCTCGGGCCTGTCCATCGGCCACGCCTCCCCCGAGGCGGCGTCCGGCGGCACGATCGCGCTGGTCGAGGACGGCGACCGCATCCGCATCGACATCCCCGGCCGCAGCATCGAACTCCTCGTCCCCGAGGAGGAACTGGCCGCGCGCCGCGCCGCCCTCGGCGGCGTCTACGCCCCCAAGAACCGCGACCGTAAGGTCTCCCTGGCCCTCAAGGCGTACGCCGCGATGGCCACCAGCGCCGACAAGGGCGCCGTCCGCGACGTCACGAAGCTCGAGGGCTGACCCCGGGCCCGCCCCCGTCGTCGTC
>NZ_JARAVO010000382.1:0-5747 GCF_033792805.1 Streptomyces sp. PA03-1a | reverse complement strand
GCAGGACGCCGCCCGCCGACCAGCGTCCGGCGTCCTGCGTCCTGCGTCAGCCGAGGACCCGCAGGGCGCTCTCGACGGCGGCGGCCATCTGCGTGCGCGCGGAGGAGAGGTAGCGCCGCGGGTCGACGGTGGCGGAGTCGGCCGAAAGGAAGCCGCGCACCGCGCCGGTGAAGGCGATGTTGAGTGCCGTACCGATGTTGATCTTGACCATGCCCGCGGCGACGGCGCGCCGCAGTTCGTCGTCGGGGACGCCGGTGGAGCCGTGCAGGACCAGCGGGACGGTCACCGCACCGCGGAGACGGGCGATCAGGTCGTGGTCGAGCCGTGCCGTGCGGGTCGTCATGGCGTGCGAGCTGCCGACGGCGACCGCGAGGGCGTCGATCCCGGTGGCGGTCACGAAGGCGGCAGCCTCGTCGGGGTCGGTGCGGGCCCCTGGGGCGTGCACGCCGTCCTTGCCGCCTATCTCGCCGAGTTCGGCCTCCAGCCACAGACCGTGGTCGTGCGCCCAGTCCGCCGCGGCGCGCGTGGCGGCGACGTTGCGTTCGTGGGGGAGGGTGGACGCGTCGTACATCACGGAGCCGAAGCCGCAGTCCGCGGCACGGCGCAGCAGGGCCTCGTCGGTGACGTGGTCGAGGTGGAGGCCCACGGGGACCGCGGCCGACTCGGCCACCGCGGCGGTCGCGCGGGCGATCGGGGCGAGGGAACCACCGTGGAAACGGACCGCGTTCTCGCTGATCTGGCAGACCGCGGGGCGTCCGGCCGCCTCCGCGCCGGCGACGACCGCCTCGGCGTGCTCCAGGGTGATGACGTTGAAGGCGCCGATCCCGCGCCGGTCGGCGTGCGCCGCGCGGACGAGTTCGGCGGTGGGGACCAGCGGCATGACGCGGCGACCTCTCGATGGAATGATGTTGAGCGAAGATGATGGTTCGACCTGGAAAAGGCGCAGAAGTGTGCGCTGCCACGCGTGGGCGCGGCGCCGGGCCGGCACACCCACCGACAGGGGGCGAGGAGATGGCGGGACCACAGGCCCGATGGAGCGCGCTGCTGGAGATGCTGACCCGCGACGGGAGCGTCGAGGTCGAGGCCGCAGCAGCCGAACTGGCGGTGTCCGCCGCGACGATCCGGCGCGACCTGGACGAACTGGCCCGGCAGAACATGGTCACCCGCACCCACGGCGGCGCCGTGATCAACGCGATCGCCTATGACCTGCCACTGCGTTACAAGGCCGCCCGCAACGCCCCGGAGAAGGAGCGCATCGCCCGGGCGGCGGCGGCCCTGGTGAAGCCGGGCACGGTGGTCGGGCTCAACGGCGGCACCACGACCACCGAGGTCGCCCGCGCCCTCGCCGCGCGCGCCGACCTCGGCGACAGCGGCACCGAGACCGCGCTGACCGTCGTCACCAACGCGCTGAACATCGCCGGTGAACTGGCCGTCCGGCGGCACGTGAAGCTGGTGGTGACCGGCGGCGTCGCCCGGCCGGCCTCGTACGAGCTGATCGGGCCGCTGGCCGCGGAACTCCTCGCGCAGCTCACCCTCGACCTGGTCTTCCTCGGCGTGGACGCCATCGACGTCACCCATGGCGCGGCGGCCCGGCACGAGGGCGAGGCGAGCATCAACCGTGCGCTCGCCCGGCGCGCCGAGCGGGTCGTGGTCGTCGCCGATGCCTCCAAGTTGGGGAAGCGTGCCTTCGCGCGGATCTGCCCGGTCGAGGAGGTCGACGTCCTGGTGACGGACCGGGACGCCCCGACCGCGCTCACCGAGCCCTTCGCGGCGGCGGGCGTGGAAGTCGTCCGCGCCTGACCTGGCCTGCAGTCGCACCGGCCGTCTCCCCCTTCCGCCGTCCCGCCACCGTATGAAGCTGCATGCAATTTTCTGCAGGAAAATTGCTAGGGTCGAGCAACTTCACACATGATGCTCGACCGGGCGTGCTCGGTGTCAAGGGCCGCCGGACAGGGACGGAGTCCATCGATGAGCGAGAGCAGGACCGAGACCGAGATACGGACCCAGCCGGAGTGCTGGCGCCGCGCCATCGGGCTCGCGGACGACGCGGAGACGGCGGCGTGGCGCGCCGCGATGCCCCGGGCCGGTGAACGGGTGGCGGTGGTGGGCTGCGGCACCTCGTGGTTCATGGCGCACGCCTATGCCCTGCTCCGCGAGACCGCGGGGCAGGGTGAGACGGACGCCTTCGCCGCTTCGGAGATGCCGGCCGGCCGGGCGTACGACCGGGTCGTCGCCCTTACCCGGTCCGGCACGACGACCGAGGTGCTGGAGGTGCTGACCCGGCTGCGCGGCACCACCCCCACGGTGGCGGTCACCGCCGATCCCGCCACCCCGGTCATGGAGCTGGCCGGCGCGGCGGTGGTGCTGGACTTCGCCGACGAGACCTCGGTCGTCCAGACGCGCTTCGCCACCACCGAACTCGTCCTGCTGCGCGCCCTGCTGGGGGAGGACCTGACCGGACTGCCCGCCCAGGCGGAGGCGGCGCTCGCCGCGCCGCTGCCCGACGGGCTGCTGGAGACCGAGCAGTTCACCTTCCTCGGCCGCGGCTGGGCCTACGGCGTCGCGCAGGAGGCGGCGCTCAAGATGCGGGAGGCGGCCGGCGCCTGGACGGAGGCGTACCCGGTCATGGAGTACCGGCACGGCCCGATCAGCGTCACCGGGCCCGGCCGGGTGGCCTGGTGGTTCGGCGACCCCGCGGACCTCCCGGCCGGGCTGGCGGGGGAGATCGCCCGCACCGGCGGACGCCTGGTGGCCCTGGGGCGCGACCCGCTCGCCGACCTGGTCGTCGTCCAGCGGCTGGCCGCCGCGCTCGGTGCCGCACGCGGCCTCGACCCGGACGCGCCCCGCCACCTGACGCGCTCGGTGGTGCTGGCGGACGGCCGGGGCTGACGGGCGGGCCGACCTACGACCCCCGACCCCGTCCGCCGTGACGTGAACGCCGTCCCCGCCCCGAGGAGGGGCGGGGACGGCATCACGTGCGGTTTGTCATGTGCGGTTTGTCAGGACTTGTACCACTTTTGGTTCTTCGTCCCGTAGCACGTCCACAGCTGGAGCGGGGTGCCGGCGGCCGTGCCCTTGTCGACCACGTCGACGCACTTGTTCTTGTTCGTCAGGTCGCTGGACGTGTTGAGCCTGAACTGCTGGGCCCAGCCGCCGTTGCAGCGGGCCAGTTGTATGACCGCACCGTCCGTGAACGAGGCGGCGGCCAGGTCCATGCACATGCCGAAGGCGCGTACGGTCCCGTCGGAGCGGAAGTCCCACTTCTGCCAGGCGCCGCCGTCGCAGTCCTGGATCTGCAGCCGGGCGCCGTCGCGGCCGGTGCTGTTCTTCGCGCCGCTGACCGCGATGCAGCGGCCGCTCTGCGAACTGCGGATCCGCACGCCGGGCACGATGGCGGGCTGCTGCGTCTTGCTGGGCGTGGGCTGGCCGGCCGACGAACCCGATGTGGAGCCCGACGAGCCGCCGGAACCGCCGGAGGCCGAACCGCCGCCGGTGGCCGAACCGCCGCCGCTCCCGCCGCTTCCGGTGCTCCCGCCGCCTCCGGTGCTGCCGGGTTCACCGCCCACTGCCGGAAGGCCGCCGCCGGTGCTGCCGGTGCCGCCCGCCGCGCCGCCGCCGTTCGTGCCTCCCCGGGGCCCGGAGGCCGGCGGGACGTTGCCGCCCCCGGCGGGGGAGCCCTTGGTTCCGTTCGTGCCGGGCGACGCCGGCAGGACGCCGCTCTGCGAAGCGCTGGGTTGGACGGCCGCCACCGGGTCGCCCTTGCCGCCCCCGTCGGGCAGCACGTCAATTCGTGCCATCAAGGGCACGACCAGTACCGCGCAGCCGATGACGGCCGACGTGGTCGCCAGAACGCTCCACGCCCGCCTGTCCGGCAGCAGCCGCCGGTGCGGCAGCGAGGGGCGTCGGGCGAAGGTGTCCGCGAAACGGGGCGTGGCCCCGTCGAGAACCTCGGGGTCCCGTGGATCGGGATGGGGAGGCACGTGGTCTCCTGTCGGCTCGGGAATCTGCGCGGAAGCGTAGGGCGCGCGTCCGCCCTTCGATTTCGGCAAGGTGAACAATAGTTTAAGATTTCACCAAGTGTGACAGTGAATGATCGAATATGCGCCAACACTGTGGTCAGAGCATCTCGTTCAGCAGCTTAATCTTTACGCCATGTGTGTGAACGAGTCCGACTGTCGTGAGGGCGAGGCGGACATCCTCGCGGACCACGACACCGGCGGCGCCGACGAACACAGTGCTGTCGCCAGCCTGATCATCGCCGAGCGGGACAGTCTCCGGAGGTTCGTCACCGGCCTCATGGGCCGCGACGTGCATGCCGCGGAGGACGTGCTGCAGGAGACCCTGCTGCGTGCCCTGCAGCGCGCCGGGCGGCTGGACGTGCACGAGCGTCCGGTCCGCATGTGGCTCTTCCGGGTCGCCCGCAACCTGGTCGTCGACCATCGCCGCCGCGACCGCTCCGTGCCCGTCGGTATCACCGCCGCGGACTTCGCGGGCACCGCGCTCGACCACGCCGGCGACCACGCCGGTCTCGTCGAGGACCGGTCCGTGCTCCTCGCCGCGCTGAGCGCCCTGCCGCCCGCGCACCGCGAGGCCGTGGTCCGGGTGCACGTGATGGACCAGACCGGGGCCGACGCCGCCGCCGAGATGGGCGTACCGCGGGGCACCGTCAAGTCCCGGACCCACCACGGCGTGCGGGCCCTGAGGGCCGAACTCGCCCGCCGCGGCGTGGACGGAGTGGCCGCGTGAACGTCCCCGCCGGCTGGACCCGGCTCATCGCGCTCATCGGTCTGCTGATCCTCGTCGTCGTGGTGGCGCACTGGCTCGTCCGCCGCAAGGGGGGCTGGGGCGCACTGCGCCGCCGCGTCGTGCGCGAACTGACGACGGCCGCACGCGCCTTCGCCACGCCCGTCCGCACGCAGCTGCGGCACCGCAGCGGCCTGCGTGTGCTCGCGCGCCTGCTGCGCGACGACGCCGGGTGGACGGATGCGGCGACCGCGCTGCGCCGCGCCGCCGCCGAACGGCCCGGCGCCCGGCCGTACGCGACGCTGCTGGGCACCGACGTCGTCGGCGTGTACGTCGCCCACGGCCACGGCGAGGGCGCGCTGCCCGAACCCTGGGCCCGCGACGCGGCCGAGCCGCGCCTGTGGTGGATCGGCCGCGCTGACCTCGGCACCGCACCGGAGACCGGGCACGGCGGCGAGGCCCCCGTGCTCGTCTGCCTCGGCAGGGCCGGTACGGACGCGGTGCTCCTCGACCTGACGGCCGTTCCCCCGGCGGTCTCCGTCACCGGCGAGCGGCGCACCGCCCGCGCGGTCCTGCAGGCCCTCGCGGCCCAGCTCGACGCCCGCCTCCCCGCTGGTCGCGTCGTGGTCGGCGCCGGGGTGCACCCCCGGCACGACGGCCCCACCGACGTCTTCGAGCGGCTCGACGCCGGCTACGCCGTGAGCGCCGAGGCACCGGAGCGCAACCGTCCAGCCCGCGTGCGCCTGCTCACCCTGGGCGTGGCCCACCACAGCACCCTGATCCTGGAAGCGGACCGGGACGGCCACCTGCGCCTGCACGGAGGCCCGCCCGCCCTCACCGTCGACGCGCTGCCCCTGGCCCGCGCCGTCGCCCGGCTGGTACGCACCCTGCCGCCCGTCCCCGGGGACGACGGTGGCTCCGGTCCGAACCCGCCGAAGTTGCTCGGCACCCTGTCGGCCGACGACGACCTCGTCGAGACCGGACTCCCGCCCACCGCCATGGCC
>NZ_JARAVO010000381.1:0-5772 GCF_033792805.1 Streptomyces sp. PA03-1a | reverse complement strand
CGGCACGACCGTGGCCCAGCCCGCCGCGAACCCCGCCACCGGCCGCGCGGCGCGGCCGGTGGCGGGGTTCGCGGCGGGCTGGGCCACGGTCGTGCCGTGCTCCTCGGGGAGCACGGGGAGAAGCACGGTGCCGTCGACCTCCACCGCCGGGTAGCCCAGGGGCACGATCTGACGGACGATCCGGTCCAGCCGGCCCGCGCTGACCCGGGGCAGCACCGAGCCCAGCCGGCCGGCCAGGTGCTCGGCGTGCGCGGGGTCGGCGGCCGGGGCGAGGCGCGGGATGATGCGGACGGCGCCGCGGGCGGTGGTGCCGTCGGCGGTGTAGGGCAGCAGGTGGTCGCCGAGCGCGAGACGCGGCCCGGTGTCGCGCAACGGGCGGGCGTTGGCGGCGATCACCAGCAGGCTCCGGCCGGCCGGCTCCATGATGCGGTAGGACCACCACACCACGTCCTTGACGCCGCCGTCACGGTCCGTGGTGGGCAGCGATCCGGCCCAGGCGGAGCGGGTGAACTCGTCCAGCACCTCCAGGGCGTCCTGCTCACCGGGGTGCCGGCCCGCGGTGTGCGGCAGCAGTCCGGCCGCCGGACGGCCGAACACGCCCTCCCAGCGGTGGCCGAAGAGCTCCTCGGCGCCGCGGTTCCAGTACGAGATGTCACCGTCGGGGCCGACGCAGAGCACGGCGAGGCGTACGAGCGCGGAGACACCGGTGGCTGCGAGCGGGGTCGTGGTCGTGGTCGTGGGAAGCCTGGTCATCTCGTCCAACGTCGGGCACCTGCGGTTCGGCTGCGGTTCGGCGCGGAAGGCTGAAGGAGCATCAGGGTCGGGTCTTCACCGTCCAGGCAAGCATGAAACATCGGACGCGGTCCGGTAAATGGCTAGATTGCCCCCAGGAGTGACCAACCGGGCATGGCCCGTGGGGAGGAAGAGCACGTGGAGCACAGGCTTCCGCACATCGCGGGGTTCCAGAGATGGCCGCACGACGGCGCGCCCAAGCAGGAGGGCAAGGCGCTGCGGGAGGCGGTGCCGCGCGAGGCGCACGCGGTGTTCACTCCGGGTGCAGACCGGCCGGGCGCGGTGGAGGCGGTGCGGGAGTCGAGCCTCGGGCGCATCCCGGAACTCGTCCCGCTGCGGGTGGGGAGGATGGCGGCGAGCCCCTTCGCCTTCCTCCGCGGCTCGGCCGGGCTGATGGCGGCCGACCTCGCGGGCGGCCCGGTCACCGGCATCGGCGCCCAGATCTGCGGGGACGCGCACGCCGCCAACTTCGGCCTGTACGGGGACCATCTGGGCCGGCTGGTCATGGACATCAACGACTTCGACGAGACCGTCCACGGCCCCTGGGAATGGGACGTCAAGCGGCTCGCCGCCTCCCTGGTGCTGGCCGGGCGCGAGGCCGGGGCGGACGAGGACGCGTGCCGGGGTGCCGCCTTCGACGCGGTGGGCGCGTACCGGCGCACCATGCGGCTGCTGGCGAAGATGCCGGTGCTGGACGCCTGGCACGCCATCGCCGACGAGGAGCTGGTCGCGCACGCCGACGCCCGCGACCTGGCGGGCACGTTGCGCCGGGTGGCCGGGAAGGCACGCCGCAACACCAGCGCCAAGTTCGCGGCGCGGGCCACGGAGGAGGTCGAGGGCGGCGGCCGCCGCTTCGTCGACGCGCCCCCGGTGCTGCGCCGGGTGCCGGACGGGGAGGCGGCGGCGGTCGCCGGGGCCCTGTCGGAGGGCGGCTACCTGGCGACGATCGGTGAGGACCGGCGGCCGCTGCTGGCCCGGTACGCGGTGCACGACGTGGCGTTCCGGGTGGTCGGGACGGGCAGCGTGGGCACGAGGTCGTACGTGGTGCTGCTCCTGGACCACCTCGATCAGCCGCTGGTGCTCCAGGTGAAGGAGGCCCGGCCCTCCGCGCTGCTGCCGTACCTGGGGAAGGCCGGGTTCGACGCGCCCGCGGTGGAGCACGAGGGACGGCGCGTGGTGCTGGGCCAAAAACGCATGCAGGTCGTCAGCGACAGCCTGCTGGGCTGGGCCGACGTGGACGGCCGTCCCCACCAGGTACGGCAGTTCCGCAACCGCAAGGGCAGCGTCGACCCCGCGGCACTGGAGGCCGGCCTGATAGACGACTACGCGCGGATGACGGGCGCGCTGCTGGCCCGGGCGCACGCGCACTCCGCGGACCCCCGGCTGATCGCGGGCTACTGCGGAAAGGGCGGGCAACTCGACGAGGCGGTCGCGGCCTTCGCGGTCGCGTACGCCGACCGGACCGAGGCGGACCACGCCGAGCTGGTGGCGGAGGTGCGGGCCGGGCGGATCGCCGCGGAACAGGGTGTGTGAGGGCCCGGGCGCCGGTGTGCCGGGGCAGGTACGAGGCCGTACCCTGTGACCGGCGCCCCCCACTCCTCGTAGGCTGGACCGGTGACGAATTCCCCCGGCACCGAGTCGGCCCCCGGCACCGAGTCGGCCGCCGCATCCTCCGAACCCCAGGACCGGCTGGCCCAGGCGGTGCGTGCCGCCGAGCGGGCCCTGATCGAGTTCGAGATCGCGGTGGAGACCTTCAGGGTGGAGGTCGAGAACTTCTCCCGGCTGCACCACCAGAAGCTCGGCCCGATGTACGCCCGGCTCGACGAGCTCGACGCGCTGATCGCGGAGGCGGTCGCGGCCAAGAGCGGCTCCCGCGAGGACATCCAGCGCGCCTGGGAGGCGCGCGCCCTCGTGATGCCGATGCCGGGGGTGGAGGAGCTCTTCGAGGGCCTGCTCGGCTCGGACGGGGTCCGGCCCCAGGAGGACCCGAACCCGCCGCGCCGCGTGCGGCCGGGCAAGGAGGCGCAGCGGCTCTACCGCGAGCTGGTCCGCAAGGCCCACCCGGACCTGGCGCAGGACGAGGCCGAGGTCGAGCGCCGCAGCGAGTTCATCGCCCGGGTCAACGAGGCGTACACCTACGCCGACGAGCAGCGGCTGCGGGAGCTCGCGGAGGAGTGGGAGGCCGGGCCGGTCCCGGAGGAGGAGCAGCCGAGCGAGGCCGAGGTGCTGTACGCGCGGCTGGAGTGGCTCGCGCAGCGCAAGGAGCGGCTGGCCGCGCTCGCCGCCGACCTGGAGAACAGCGCGATCGCGCAGATGATGAAGCTCGCCCCGGAGGACCCGGACGGGCTGCTCAACGAGATCGCGGAGAACCTCCTCAACCAGGTGGCCAACCGGGAGGCCCGGCTGGCGGAGCTGGTGCGCTCCTCGAAGGGGTCCGATTAGCGGGTCGGGTACGTTCGACGTGCACGCCCCGACCGAAGGAGTCCGTTCCATGTTTTACGCCCAGCTGCCCGCGGTGGACGCGGCGCAGGTCCCCGCCGACGGCTACCTGCTCGACGTCCGGGAGCACGACGAGTGGGACGCCGGGCACGCCGAGGGCGCGGTGCACATCCCGATGGGCGAGGTCGTGGCCCGCATCGAGGAGGTCCCGGCGGACCGCCGGGTGCACGTCGTGTGCCGGGTCGGCGGTCGCTCGGCGCAGGTCGCCCAGTACCTGATCGCGCAGGGCCTCGACGTGGTGAACGTCGACGGCGGCATGCTCGGCTGGGAGGCCGCGGGCCGCCCGCTGGTGACGGACGGCGCGGGCCCGGCGCACGTGCTCTGAGGCCCGCGGGGCGGCCCCGGGGCCGTCAGGCCTCGGCCGCCAGCAGGTCGCCCAGCTCCTCCTCGTGGGCGGCGGCGGGGCCGAGGGAGAGCTCCAGCTGTTTGGCCCAGGCGTGGTAGCGGTGCAGCGGGTAGTCGGTGTCGGCGCCGAAGCCGCCGTGCAGGTGCTGCGCGGTCTGCACCACCCGTCGTACGCCCTCCGAGGCCCAGATCTTGGCGACCGCGACGTCGGCGGGGTCCAGCCGCCAGGCGGCCTGCCAGCAGGTGACCTCCATCGCCCGCAGGTCGATGTAGCGGTCGGCGGACTGCACGGCCACCGCCTGGAAGGTGGCCAGCGGGTGCCCGAACTGCTCGCGCTTGGCGGTGTAGGCGCCGGTCATGCGCAGGACGGTGGTGCCCAGCCCCAGCGCCAGGGCGCAGGTGCCGGTGGTCAGCAGCCGGCGCAGCCGGTCCCAGGCGCCCTCGGCGGTGATCACGTCGCCCGCGGGGACGCGGACGGCGTCCAGCCGGAGCTCGGCGTGGCGCTCCCCGCTGGTCGAGATCTGCTCGGCCGCGGTGACCGCCTCGCGCGGGACGAGGGCGATGACCGTGCGGCCTCCGGCGGCGGAGGCCGGGACCAGGACGAGGTCGGCCTGCGGCGCCCAGGGGACGGCGGTCTGGACGCCGTCGAGCAGCCAGTCGCGGGCGGCGCCCTGCCCGTGGCTGTTCGCGTCCGCGTCCACGGGCCGCGCGGTGACGGCGAGTTCCGCGCCGTCGTGGCCGGTGCGGCCCGCGGAGGCGACGGTCAGGACGAGGTCGCCGCGGCCGACCGCGGGCAGCAGCCGGGCGCGCAGCTCCTCGGGGCCGTCGCCCTGCACGGCGAGCGCGGCGGCACAGGTCTCCAGCAGCGGCACCCGGGCGAGCACGGCCCCGGCCTCGCGCAGCACCAGGCACAGTGCGACCGGGTCGAGGCCGGCCCCGCCGTACGCCTCGCCGAGCACCAGCCCGAGGAGGTCGGCGGCGGCCAGCCGGCGCCACAGCGGGCGGTCGAAGTCCTCCGCCACCGCACCGGCGGTGAGCGCGGGGCTCGGAACGGCGTCGGGGGCCACGCCGGAGAACACCGCCCGTGCCGCCTCGACGGCCGCCAGTTGCTCCTCGCTGAAGCTGAAGTCCATGGCCCGACCTCCCGGACGCGTCCATTCTGACGGCGTGTCAGATTAGGCGGACCGGGCGGGGAAGTCCACATCCCCGTAGCCTCCTCCCTGACCCTGCCCGTGGCGCCCGCGGCCCGTGCTGACCGGGACGGCTGTACCGCACGTGTGCGGCATGAGTACCGTTCCGTGCTGAGCGGAACACGGGGAACACGAGCGGAGAACCACGATGGAGCCACCCGAGGAATCCGGGGGACCGGCCGGGATAGCCGCGCTGTCGCCACCCGCCCGGGCCGTGGTCGCGCTGGCGCTGGCCGCGGCCGTGGTCGGCGTCGCGGTGCACCTGCTCATGGTCTTCCTGCACGTCGCGCCCACGAACACCGCCACCAAGAAGCACGGCGACCTGGTCGGCAGCTACGTCTACCCCGAGTTCGAGCAGAACTGGAAGCTCTTCGCACCCAATCCGCTCCAGCAGAACATCCACGTCTGGGCGCGCGCCGATGTGCACAAGGACGACGGCACCGACCAGGTGACCGGCTGGATCGACCTCACGGCCATGGACATCGCCGCCATCAGGCACAACGTCCTGCCCAGCCACACCCAGCAGAACGAGCTGCGCCGGGCGTGGAGCTTCTACGCCGCCTCCCACGGTGAGAAGGACAAGCCGATCGGCGTGCGCGGCGAGCTGAGCAGGCGGTACCTGGAACGCATCGTGGAGGACCGCATCGGGCCCCGGCTCGACGGTGGCGACGTCGTCCGCCTCCAGGTGCGCACCGGCACCACGCCGGTCGCGGCCCCCACCTGGAGCCCCGAGGAGATCGACACGCGCACCACCTTCCAGGTGCTGCCCTGGTGGAACGCGCACGCGGCGGACGAGGACGAGGGAGACGAGAGCGGGGAGGAGGCGTCGTGAGCGAAGCCGTGAACGAGTCCGCGCACGGGGCGGCCGCGGAGCCCGTGGGCCGCCCCGTACCCGAGCCGGCGGCGGCCCGCGGCCGCCCGGCCCCCGCCGCCGGCTCGGGTACGG
>NZ_JARAVO010000380.1:0-5818 GCF_033792805.1 Streptomyces sp. PA03-1a | reverse complement strand
GGATCATTGGTCTGTGGTATCTAGCGCGTGCGTGTTCGCCAGTACGGCAACGCCGGCCCCCGCAACGTCGCCGTGGGCATCCTATGCGCGTTTGTCGAATGCGTCGCCGGCCTAGACGACGCCCGCCACGCCCCGCAGAACCAGTTTGGCACCGCCGCCTGACCTGCCCGCCCCCGGCGGCCGGGCAGGTCAGGCGGCGGTGCCAAACTGGTTCTGCGGGGCGTGGCGGTCGATGTCTTCGCCGGTGATGCACTCGACGAGCGCGCAGAGGATGACCTCGGCGACGTTGGGGGTGACGGCGTTGCCGTACTGGCGGACGCGCTCGCGCTTGGTGCCGAGGACCACGTAGTCGTCGGCGAAGCTCATGGCCCTGCCGATCTCGTGGGGCTCCAGCATCCGGAACAGGACGTCGTCCACGTTGATCTCGCCCTTGACGAGGGCGAAGCGGTCGCGGGTGGACAGGGCGCCGATCGGCTCGCGGACGGTGCGGGCGCGGCCGGTGCCGTAGTACGGGACGAGCAGGTGCTGCCAGGTGACGAGCGACTGGTGCCCGGTGGTGGTCAGGGTGCGCAGTGGCTCGTCCGCGCTGGTTCAGTGCTCGCCGCCGTCGCCCTTCGACCCGTTGTTGCGCATGACCATGGCGGGCGTGACGAGGCCGTGGTGGTTGCCGGAGGCGGTGACGGTGCACAGGGGGTCGGCGACCGATCGGGCGTCGCTGGCGCCGCCCCGGATCTCCGCGATGAAGGGCAGCCAGGCCAGTCCGGCCTCGGCTCGGGTGGTCTGGGTGCGCAGTGGGTCGTAGATCGGGCTGGCGTTCTTGCCGGGGCGGCCGTCGCAGGGGACGAGGATCGGGGGGACGGCGAGGGCGTCGTTCTCGCGGGTCGTGCGGGTCGGCATCGGGTCGAAGAGCGGGGTCGCGTCGTTCCGCCAGGTCCCGCCGGCTGGCACGACCATCGGCTCTGCGAACTTCCGGAGCCCCGCTGAGATGCGGGCTATCGTCTTGTCGGCGAGCAGGGTCTTGCGGTCGCCGATGCGCTGGCCGGGGAGCGTCCAGTCGATCGCGGCGGCCGCGGGGAGCACGTCCGGCTCCACGATCTGGTTGCGGCACTTCACCTGCGGGCACCGGTACACGTACTGCTGGCGGTACCGGCCCATGTCGTCGCCGGGCCGCTTGAAGACCTGGACCGTCCGGGGCGTGATCGACCGGCGGGAGATTGTGTCCAGCGGCTCCCTGATCGGGGTGCTGTACCTGCTGCTCAATGAGGCCACAAAGGGGTAGAACTGCGGTGCGTTGGCGTCTTGTCGGGTGGCCTCGATCCGCAGCCAAGCAGGCGCGCCGTGAAAGTGCGTGTGTGTGGCACCCCGGTATGGGGTGCCACACACATCACGCGATCAGGGCTGTTCGACTCGCAGGGCCACGTCGCTCTTGAGTGTTTGCTCGTAGCTGCGACCGTCCTGGCGGTAGGTAAACCTGGTGTCGCGCAGGTTGCCCTTGATAGGTCCGGTGATCTTCATGCGGACCACGTAGTAGATGTCGGTGTCGCCTTTCGCCCTGACTTTGACGGCCTTGTGAAAGTGGTTCTTGAGACGTTCGAAGTGCGGGTCCTCCGAATCGCCTTCGATCCCGAGCATCACGATGCCGTCGGTGTCGTTGGCGCTGTACGCACCGTATTGCAGGATCTTGATGCCCTTGGGGACTCGTAGCACTGTCGCCCCGGTGAGTTCGAGGTCCTTGTCAGAGACGTTGGTGGGTGGCGGTAGCGCCGCCCACCACACCTGCCCGACCTTGGCGTGGTCGTTACCGACCGTCCCCTGTGAGTAGGTGCCGCCGTCCAGGGCGTGGCCTTGTGCAGGACTGCTTTCTGTTCCAGAGCAGCCTGCCAGAGTGATGGTGGACGCGAGAGCCAGTGCCGCGGCAGTGCGGAGGCGTCTAGTAGGAGTAGAAGACGCCAGGCTTGCTCGAGAGCGGACCATTCTTGCCCCAGATGATGTGCGAACCGGTCTTGTTGCCGGCGGTGATGCGCTGCTTGTGCTCGCGATCGTACGAGGTGGCTGCGCTGAGAGAGATACCGAAGGCGGCCACGGCCTTGGTCCACTTGGTGCTCTTGCCGGAGGAGAGCTGGAAGTACGAGCCGCCGGGGACCTTCCCGTAGTACTGCCTCGGCGAGGCCTGGAATGCGGTGGGACCGTCCTTGCTTCGCACGTCCTGCCCGTACTTCCCCGTGGAGCCGCCAGCAGGAACCTTGTACTTGCCGGCCACGATCTGCCGGTAGGAAGACCGAGCGACGCCTGAGCAGTAGTAGGTCTTCTTGATCTTCTTGTACTCGATCGGGACCCGCCACTGCTTGGCGAAGTACGGGCCCTTGTTACTGTAACCGGTCGATATCCCGGTGGATCCACCGACCGAGACGGTGCCAGTGATCTTCCAGGTGTCGTTATGCGAAGTGGCGACGTCGACTGTGCTGGAGAGCTTCTGGTCGTAGTCGAAGTTCGCCTTGGCATCCCAGTATGCGTGGGCCTCGCCGACGGTGGTGTAGGCGACCGTCTTCGACAGCGTCTGGGTCAGCCATTCACAGGAGCCGGAGTTGAGCGGAGTGACCGCCTGACCACTGGTGTCAACACCGTTCACGACGTAAGGGTTGAAGCCTGCCGGGGGCGCGGCAGAGCGGTCGCTCTGCCACGTCGGCGTGGTCCCCTGATCGATGGGTTCGACGGAGTACTGTTCCGCGGTGGCAGCGAAGGTGGTGCTGACCTGCTCCGGGGTGGGATCGGTGCCGGCGTTGTTGGGGTCGGTGTCACTGAGCAGGGGCGACAGTGCCGTGGTGTGCGGCGCTTCATTGCTTGCCGACAGGGCAAAGCCGGTGGGTTGCGTCGATCCTGGTACCTCAGGAGCTGCGACGAGGTTGTCGGCACCGAACATGTTCACGCCGGAAGTGGTGACGCCAGCGGTGGTCGCGGTCAGGTTGAGCGCACCGTCGTTGGCGTCTGCAGCTGCCTGTATGGCTGCGGGAAGCGGGTTAGGCAGGGTCAGCTTCCATGTGCCGTCGGCCGCTGTGTGGACCTTGCCCAGGTCGGGGAGGTCGGTTGCGGTACCGTCGTCCGCCACAAGGTCGGCGGCTTCGACCGTCACCTCCAGCCCGGCAGCGGGCTGACCGTTTCCCAAAGTGAACTTTCCTTGGACAAGGCTGGGGTTCGTTGGCGTCGAGTCCGGCGGGGAGTCGGTACCGACGTCCGTGAGACCACTTTCGTCAGGCTGGGCGCCGAAGTAGGGGCGGGTGTCCGGTGTCGCCGCGAGACAGGAGGCGGTGTCCGTGAACACCGAACGGGCGTAGAGGCCTTGCCGTACGTCGTCGTTGGCGAGGGTGAGTGCAGTGCCGCCGGCTCCGGTGTAGCCCTTGACGATGCCGCTGTAGTCGATGCCGGTGGTGGCGGTGTAGACCGTGCCGGGGCCCGGGCTCCAGGCGGATGTCACCTTCGTGTCCGTGGCCAAGACCGTCTCGGTGGCCACGTCGAGCTTCGGAATAACCCCGAGCCAGGACAGGGTCCAGGACCGGATTGTTCCGTCGGTCAGGCCGTAGATCTTGTTGCCGGCCGACCAGACCTCGTCAGACTTGTTGATCGCTATCACTGCGGCGTTCGTCGCTGAGATCGTGGCCATGTCGAGCATGACGCCCTGACCGTCAGGGGCGTCACTAGAGCTCGGCTGGTGGACGGCGAGAGTACCGGCATCATCGATCGTGAAAATCTTGCTGCCTACGGACCACACGTGATCGTAACTAGCCCAGGGTTGAGCCGAGTTGGACTTAAAGGTCTTGACGTAAGTCATCAAAGAGCCGCCAGAGGCCGTGTTGTCCTTGTAGGACTTCAACTGCCCAGTCTTGCGGTCGATTTGATAGAGAATTCCGCTCCCGCCAGAGAACACCGAGGCCAGGTCCGGAATGGGTGCGACGTAGCCAGTGTCAAAGAGGGGGCCAGCGGCGCCACCGCCACTGGGGTCCCAGTCGATATACTTGCGTAGCGTCGTCGCGCCCGGAATCCCGAAAGGAAGTCCCGGTTTCGCTTCGACGACGTAGGTGGCCACGCTGGACTGGCAGTCCGCGGCAGCTGCGATGCTGGTCGGAGCCACTGTAGCAGGAGCGGCAACAGCTCCGGTGGCGAGGAGCGCCGTACCGAGCGTGGCATGCAGCAGTCGGCTACCCGATCTTCTTTGGGCTCGCTTTGTCAAGTGTTTCCCCTGAATGCAATACCCGCACCAACGGGGGTGGCGGGCAAGATATTTGGTCGTTGCCGATCAAAGCACACACGCCTTCTTTTCACCATGACCACAAGTGGAGGGCATCGTCCGGTTCACCTCGGCTCGTGCCCGCATTGCCTCGCTCGATGAATCTTTGAAGGCTTCTGCACTTGAGCTAGATATGAGCTTCAGGTCACCTTGTGAGGCGTGGAATCCACGCCCGTTCTCCGGTCGAGATCTAACCGTTATTAAATGACGAGGAGTCACGGAGGGGGTGTTTCCACCGGCCCGTCGTGTTGAACGGGCTCGCGCGGTCGAAGCGCGACGAGACAGAGCAGCGGGTCACCTCGAGGAGGAACGTGCGTGGGTGCTGGCCTGGCGCGAGGAACTCCTTGCCCACGCCTGGTGCGGGCTGGCCTGAGCGGCTGCTTGGGGGGCCTTCGGTGACCGCGGCGATGTCGAGTTGACTGCCGGGCATTGACGGCGCCCCTGATCCGTCGGATGCGGCCTCTAGGCGTACACCTCGCGCATCTTCGCCTCGAAGGCGATCACCGGGGCCTGGCGCGCACTGGTGGCCAGACGGGCCTGGAACTCGCGTACGTGGCCCGCGATGCGCGGGGAGTCCACATTGGTGGCCAGGTCCAGTGCCATGCTGGCGGTGGAACAGGCACGGTCGAGGGCCCCGTTGTGCAGTTGGGTGGTGGCGAGCCAGAAGGCGTGGAAGGCCCGGCCGCGCTGCTGCTGGCGGTTCTCGCGGCGCAGGCCTTCGGCGATGAGCGGTTCGGCTTGGCGGTGCTCGTCGAGCTGTGCGCGGGCGATGCCGGTGTCCACGATCAGCTTGGTCTCGTCGAAGTAGCGCAGCCACTGCGGCGCGTTGGCGGTGTCGGCCCGTTCGAACTCGGTGTGGGACCGGGCGAGGGCGCGGTGGCAGTCGTCGGTAGCGCGCAGCGTGGCGTGGGCGAATGCTTCCCGCATGTGGAGCATGGCCATCACGAGCTCCGGGGCCTCGGTGGTGCGGGCGGTGTCCTGCGCGGCGCGTGCGAGCGCAGCGGCTTCGCCGGCGTCGCCTTCGTAGGTGGCCTGCAGGCTCATGCACGACAGGACGTTGGCGGCGAACTGCCGGTTGCCGAGGTTCTGCGCGAGGTGCAGGGCCTGGGTGAAGTAGGTGCGGGCGGTGCTGTATTGGCGGGCGTCGAAGTAGGCCCAGCCCGCCATGCGTGCGAGCTCGGCACCCAGGCCGTCTGCCACGTACCGCGCGTAGTCCGCGCGCAGGGGGGCCGGGGTGGGTGCCTGCCAGCGGGCGACCGCGGGTGCGACGGTCTCGGCCGTGGCCATGTGGCGGGCGTCGAAGCCGGCCAGGTACTCGTCCAGCTCGGCCTTGCCCGCGGCTTGCAGTGCGGTGAGGGTCGCTGGGTTCGGGTTCGCACGGTAGGCCGCCTCTGCGGCCTACCGTGCGAACCCGAACCCCGCGGCCCTAACCCCACTTCAACCCCTTGCTCTTATAGCAATCTCAGAGCCAACGACACTCTTTTACACTTAGGAAGCCTTATTCGGCTGAAAAAAAAAAAAAAAAAAAAATAAAAA
>NZ_JARAVO010000037.1:0-49395 GCF_033792805.1 Streptomyces sp. PA03-1a | reverse complement strand
GAACGGGGCGGGAGGTACGCCGTGCGTGTGCTGTCGGGGCGGTACGAGTTGGTGGAGACCGTGGGCCGGGGCGGCATGGGCGAGGTCTGGCGCGGGATCGACCGTGAGCTCGGCCGTGCCGTGGCGGTCAAGGTGCTGCCCCCGGAGCTGACCCGGCACGAGGAGTTCCGGACCCGATTCCGCCGGGAGGCCCGTACGGTCGCCTCGCTCACCCACCGGGGGATCGCGGTGCTCCACGACGTCGGTGAGGACACCGGCGGCGAGGAGGTCGTCCCCTACCTCGTCATGGAGTTCATCGAGGGGCGCACGCTCGCCGAGGTGCTGGGCGACGGTCCCCTCACGATGGAGCGCTCGGCGGCGATCATGCGGGACGTCGCCG
The DNA here is from genome assembly GCF_033792805.1 of Streptomyces sp. PA03-1a. Classification (NCBI taxonomy): domain Bacteria; kingdom Bacillati; phylum Actinomycetota; class Actinomycetes; order Kitasatosporales; family Streptomycetaceae; genus Streptomyces; species Streptomyces sp. PA03-1a. The sequence continues at coordinate 49,016 of NZ_JARAVO010000037.1, read as the reverse complement.
ACGCCCTGGCCCACAGCCATGCGCAGGGGCTGGTCCACCGCGACGTCAAACCGTCCAACGTGATGATCACGGCTGACGGCCAGGTCAAGATCCTCGACTTCGGCATCGCCAAGGTCGTCGCCGACACGGCGACCCGGCTGACCGCGACCGGGATGACCGTGGGGACGCCCGCCTACCTCTCGCCGGAGCAGATCCACGGCACGGCGGTGGACGCGCGCACCGACCAGTACTCGCTGGGGTGCCTGTTCTACGAGCTGCTCACCGGCCGGCCGCCCTTCACCGGTGACTCGCCGTTCGCGGTGATGAACCAGCACCTCGCCAAGGACCCGGTGCCGCCCTCGGCACTGCGCCCGCAACTGCCCGGCGCCGTCGACTCCGTGGTGCTCCGCGCGCTGGCCAAGCAGCCCGAGCAGCGGTTCCTGGGCATGGGCGCCCTGCGCGACGCCCTGGGGAACCTGCACAGCGGCGGCAGCCTGGCGGGCACGGCTGGCGGCACCCGCCTCGCGGGGCCGCAGGAGCAGGTGGCGGTGCCGGCCGGGCCGCCCCCGGCAGCGCGTGTCGCGCAGCCGGCACCGCCGGCGCCCCCTCAGCCCGCGTCGGCGCCGACGATCCCTCCGGTGGCGGGCACGGGCGCGGCGGCGCCCCCCCGCCGCACCCGCACCGGGCGGGGTGAAGATCGGCTCCCTGTGGCGGGGCGAACGGCTGGCCCCCTTCGTGGCGACGTTGCTGGCGCTGCCCGTGGTGATCTCCACGTGGGATTCCTACGCCTACTCGAGCTCGGCCATGACGGCTCTGGTCGCCGCCTGGCTCACCGCGCTGATGCTGACCTGCCTGCGTCCCGGCCTTGCGGGGGCCTTCGCGGCGGTCGCACCGGCCACTTTGCTGTGGGTGCGCGACGACATGCCGGGCATCGTGATTCTCCTGCTGCTGGCCGTGGCGTGCGCGGTGGGGGTGTTCTACCGGTCGGGGACGGCCGCCCAGGTCCTGTCCTACGGCGCGATCCTGTGCGTCGGGCCGGTCATCGCGAGCACGTCCGGCTCCTACGGAGAGGGGGCGACGTTCCTGCTCCTGGCGGCCGCGGCCTGCACCGGCCTCGCCGCCGTCCGGCACCCGCGCCGGCGCAGCGACAGCTGACCCCACACGCATCGGCGGCCGGTGTGGGGGAGGATGGGGCCCGGCCTGTCGGCGCGTGCCGGTGGGGACGTGTCGGGGCAGGCCCGGTGGAGCAGTTGAGAGGGGGACGGTGGAGATCGCCATGCAGTCCGGAGCCACGATGCGGCCCCGCAAGCCGTTGAGCCGGGAGCGGATCCTGGGTGCCGCGGTGGCCCTGGCCGATGACGGCGGGGTCGCGGCGCTGAGCATGCGGAAGATCGCGGGGGCGCTCGGTGTGGTGCCGATGGCGCTGTACAAGCATGTGGCGAACAAGGACGAGTTGCTCGACGGCATGATCGATGCCGTGGTCGGCGAGATCGACCCGCCGGTCGCCGGGGCGGACTGGCAGGGTGCGGTGCGGGGGCGTGTGCTGTCCGCGCGCCGGATGCTGCTGCGTCATCCGTGGGCGTCCGGGGTGATCGAGGCGCGGATGAAGGCGCGGACGACCCCGACGCCGGCGGTGCTGGCGTACCTGGACTCGATGATCGGGATCTTCAGGGCCGGGGGTTTCCCGCTGGACCTGGTCCATCATGCGATGCACGTCATGGGCAGCCGTGTCCTGGGCTTCTCCCAGGAGTTGTTCGAGGACAGCCCGGGAGGCGAGCCGGATCCGGACGCACCGCCACCCGAGGAGATGGCCGCACGCTACCCCCACGTCACCGAGCTGGCCATGGCGGTCGCCCATGACGCGCAGTCCGTCGTCGGTGCCGGCTGCGACGACCAGCTGGAGTTCGAGTTCGCCCTCGACCTGATGCTGGACGGCCTGGAGCGGCTCCGGAACCGGGCCTGACGCGGCGGCAGGATCGCCGCCCGGGCGGCCTTCCCCTCCCACACCTCTTGACGGGTGTACGCCGTACACCTACCGTGCGTGACAAGGGAGTTGAGTGGCGCACCGCCCGGGCGTACCGCTCCGGGCGGTCGGCGACGAGGGGCTGGGGAGCTCGATGAAAGCGATCGTCCAGAAGAGGTTCGGTCCGCCGGAAGTCCTGCGCCTGGAGGACGTCGAGCGGCCCGAGGCGGGAGCCGGCGAGGTACTGGTGCGGGTGCGTGCGGCGGCCGTCAACCCGTACGACTGGCACATGATGCGCGGCGACCCGTATGTGGCACGGCTGATGGGCGGCATGGGGGCAACCCGGCCGAGGGTGCCGGTGGCGGGCATCGACGCGGCCGGGCACGTGGAGGCGGTCGGCGCGGGCGTGCACGGCGTCACACCCGGGGACGAGGTGCTGGGCTTCTGCCCGGGCTCCTTCGCCGAGTACGCCCGTACCACCCCCGACCTGGTGGTCCCCAAACCCGCGGGGCTGACCTTCGAACAGGCGGCGGCGGTGCCGATGGGGGCGGTGACCGCGCTGCGCGGCATCCGCACCGTGGGCCGGGCGCAGGCCGGGCAGCGGGTGCTGGTCAACGGCGCCGCCGGAGGCGTGGGCCACTTCGCGGTGCAGATCGCCGCGGCCCTGGACGCCGAGGTCACCGCGGTGTGCAGCCCCGGCAACGCCGACCTGGCACGCTCCTTGGGCGCCGCGCACGTCGTCGACTACACCCGGCAGGACTTCACCGGGTCGGGCGCACGCTACGACCTGATCCTGGACAACGTCGGCAACCACCCGCCGGCCCGGCTGCGCCGGGCACTCACCCCGGAAGGCATCCTGGTGGCCAACGGCGGCGGTTCGCCCGGCCGCGTGTTCGGTGCGGTCGCCTCCACGCTGCGCGTGGTCGCCGCCAACGCGTTCGTCCGGCAGCGGCTGCGCGTCATCTTCCCGGCGGCCCCGGCCGGGCCCACCCACGAGGACCTGCTCGCCGTCGCCGCGCTGATGGAGGCGGGCCGGCTGGCCCCCGTGGTCGACCGTACCTACCCGCTGGCGGAGGCTGCCGAGGGCATGCGCCACGTGGAGCGGGGCCATGCCCGCGGCAAGACCGTCATCACCGTCGGCCGTCAGGCACCCCCGAGTGAAGGGCCGGGAGCTGCGAAATGAGACCCCTGGTCGACCGCGTCGCGATGGAGTCGGTTTTCGGCCCCGACGAGCTGGTGACCGTGGATGACGCTGCCCTCGCCGGCGTCATCCACGAGCCGACCCGGGTCTTTCTGAGGGACGTGGGCCTTCCGGACCGGATCGGCTGGTTCATGGCGGACCAGCGGCTCGTCGACGGCGACCTGCGCATCGGCGGCGAGGCTTGGAAGGCCGTCTCGGAGAAGTACCCGAACTGCCCCTTCGACATGTCGTCGTGGCTGTCCCTCGGCGGGATCGGCATGGACGACGTCGTCGCCGACACCAGGACCGGGGCCGTGTACTGCATTCCGGAGGACGGGGGACCGCACCTGCTCAACAGCACGGTGGACGCGCTGGCGTTCTTCCTCCACGCGCTGGAGGAGGAACGGCCGGACTACGACCCCGAGGCCGCCACCGACGAGGGCGTCGACCCGGAGGGTGCGCGCGACAGGCTGCTGGCACGCATGCGTCGTGCCGACGGCGCGGTCATGGAGGACGAGGACTCCGCCTGGTACAGCGTGCTGCGCTACGTGCGGAACCTCATGCAGGACTAGGGCGTGTATCGGAAGTGGATCTTGGGTGTGGGGTGATCTCGATCTGTGGCACGCGGAGATCTGACGGATACACAGTGGGAGGTACTGAAGCCGCTGCTGCCCAAGGGCAAAAAGCCGGCTGCCGACATGGACCCTGCGGCAACTGATCGACGGCATACGGTTTCGGATCCGCACCGGTATCCCATGGCGGGACGTGCCCACCGACTACGGACCCTGGGGCCGGGTGTACGACCTGTTCCGCCGCTGGCAGCGGGGCGGAACCTGGAAACGAATCTTCACCCAGCTCCAAGCTCAGGCCGACGCGAAGAACCTGATCACCTGGGACATCAACGTCGACTCCACCGTCGTGCGCGCCCACCAGCACGCCGCCGGGGCAAGAAATAGGGGGACCTGCAGAAGGAACGGCCCGGCGGTATCGCCACCGAGCCGGACGACCACGGCCTCGGACGCTCGCGCGGCGGCCTGACCACCAAGCTGCCCCTGGCCGTCGAACGCGGAAACGTCTAAGTGTCGAGCTCGGTGAAGAGGGTCAGCTGAAGAGCGCCCGGTGCCTCAAGCCGGGAGTTCAGTGAGTTCCAGGGGGTGCGCGTCGGCCCGGCGACCACCTGAGCTCCGGCGGCGGCCAGCTTCGACGTGGTGGCGGCGGAGTCGTCGACCTGGAAGGCAACCCGAATGTGGCCAGCTACTCGCCGCCCTACCTCGACTTCGTCGATGAAGGCAGCGTGGTTTGGATCAGTCAGCTCCAAGGTGGCTCGGCCGGCATCGAGGATGGTGACGCGTCCGTCGGGAGAGGTGAAGGCGCCGCGCTCGGTCAGGCCGAGGACGTCGCGGTAGAAGTGCAGCGCCGCATCATAGTCGGCTGCCGTGACCACTAAGCGGAGCTCGCGGACAGCGGGTTCGTCGGACACGTCGGCTCCTTGAAAGATCTCGAGTACTGACTCGTCAACCCAGTGATCCGCCGGACGATTCCCCGGCCGGACGGATTCGATGATCTCGCCACCGTTGCACGATCGTGCTGGCCGCAGCCATCAACGAGTCGCTGTGACCTGCGCTTTCGATACACGCCCGAGTGCTGTGACCGCATGGGTTCGCCGGGTTGCTCGTTGATCTCACTCAAGGGCAAGTTCCCGTGCCTGTTTCAGGGGTGCGTGGCGTGTACCGGGGGACGGGTGAAGCCCGCCACTCCCGCCGGAGTAGGGAGTACACCAGGTCGTCGCGCCATGCCCCCTTGAAGAACTCCGTTCCGATGAAATGGGCCTCCCGGCGCATGCCCAGCCGTTCGAGGAGCCCGGCGGAGGCGGCGTTGTCCGCGTGGCAGCGGCCGATCACCCGGTGCAGCTCCAGTGCGTCAAATGCCAGGTGCAGGACGGCGAAGGCGGCCTCGGTGGCGAAGCCCTTGCCCTGGTGGGCGGGGTGGAAGACATAGCCGAGCTCGCCCTGGCGGTGTTCCGCGCTGATCAGGACCAGTTCGACCTGCCCGACGACCGTCCCCGTGCCCGGCTCGACGACCGCCAGGCTGAGACAGTCCCCGTCCGAGTCCAGTGTGGTCTCCCGGGCCATTTGCTCCACCGCCACCCGGACGTCCTCCGGTCCGCGCGGCTCCCATCGCATGAAGCGGGCGACGTCGGGCCGGCGCTGGTACTCGCAAACGTCCTCCGCGTCGTCGGGCCGGAACGGGCGGAGTATCAGCCGGGCAGTGGCGATCGGAAGGTCGATACACAACATCGGGCGACTGTACCCAGGCCACTGCGCCGACCAGTCGCCGTGTCACCGGATCGGTGGTGCGCGCGGCACGGCCGCTTCCGCCGCGTTCGGAACATGGACGCCCCTGGCGCTGTGACCGCGTGGGTCGGCTCCCGACCACCAACCCGGCGAACCTAATTCCTTGTTAACGGTGCCTCGAGCAGCTGTGAGCCTTGGGGTGCTGTTCGAATGCTGGACTGTGACGTCTAAACGGTGCCTGGCGACTGACGCCTCGCATCAGAGCGGCGGGCAGTCCGGCGTACTCGCGATGGCGGTCGAAGAGGTTTTCCCTCAACACCCTGACGCTGACGTGATCCTCAGCTTCCCTGGTCTCGGCGTCCAGCTCGGAGCCCGGGTGCTTGCCGAGATCGGAGACGACCGTCAGCGGTTCGCCGACGCCCGAGGTCTGAAGGCATACGCAGGCTCCTCACCCATCACCCGCGCTTCGGGAAAGAAGTCGTCCATCACCCGCCGGTGGGTGAAGAACGACCGCCTTAACCACGCCGGCTACCTGTGGGCTTTCTCAGCGATCACCGCTTCACCCGGCGCCAAAGCCCATTATCGCAAGCGGCGCAATGATCACGGAGACTGGCACGCCGCCGCCCAACGCAAGCTGTTCAACCGCATGATCGGCCAGCTCTACCACTGCCTCCAGAAGCACACACTGTTCGATGAGAGCACGGCCTTCCCCACCGAACTCGCGGTCGCCGCTTGACCTGCTAACCGCCTGAGGTGTCTGATGCGGTCACCGCACTGGTGAACCGGCCCCCACCCTCATCCGGCCCCGGGCTTCACCGCCCGGGGCCAGGAGGAACGGCGGGTCGACTGCCGCCGACTACGGACGGGTGTAGGTCCGGGTCATGACCTCCATGTTGTGACCGTCCGGGTCGGCGAAGTACGCGCCACGACCACCGAACAGGCGGTTGACCCGGCCGGGCTCGGCATGGCCGGGGTCGGCGTAGTAGGTGACCCCCACCGCTTCCAGGCGGGCGATCACCTCGTCGAACTGCTCCTCGGACACGAGGAACGCGTAATGCTGCGACTGGACCGGCTCGTCGAGCTTCTCGTAGTAGTCGAGTGTGACGCCGTTGCCGAGATCGACGGGGAGGAACGGACCGATGGGCGCGCCGACCCTCAGGCCCAGCATGACGGCCAGGAACTCGGCCGACAACTGCCGGTCCCGGGCGTAGACAGCGGTGTGGTCCAGTCGGGCGGGAGCCGCGGGCGGCTGGTTCGCGTACGGGTTCTGCTGGTCGTTCGGCATGGGTGACATCGGTCTCCGGGTCTCGAATTCGCGGGGAACAGGCACCGCGTGGGGCGCCGCGGGGAGACTCGGAAGGAAGGCGGGGCTCTTGCCCGCCTCGTGCTCACGCCGAGGCCGGCGACCCAACTCGTGCATGGCTCAAGGCCGACCCGGCAGTCACCCGATCGAACCTAGTGACTGCCACGGGCCTGGGCAACCCCTCAGAACACCTGCCGGAAGCCTGGTCAGCCGGTGGCGCTCTCGGCGGCCTGCCGGATGATGCGGGCGACGGCCTCGGGCTGGGAGACCGACACCGCGTGGGAGGCGTCGAGTTCCACCGTGCGGGCCTTGGCGCGCTCGGACATGAAGCGCTGCGCCGCCGGCGGGATGTTGCGGTCCGCGGTGGCGACCAGGCTCCACGAGGGGATCGACCGCCAGGCGGCCGCGGTGGCCGTCTCCTCCAGGGCCGCCGCGGCGACCGGGCGCTGGGTGGTGGCCATCAGGTCGGTCACGGACTGCGGCACGTCGGCGGCGAACTGGTCGTGGAAGCTGTCGGTCTTGATGTACAGGTCGGTCCCGGTGCCGCCGTCGGCCAGCGGGAAGGGCACCGCGTCGAGGTTCGGGCCGAGGGTGCTGCCCGGGTAGGCGTTGGACAGCTGCAGGGCGCTCTCGCCCTTCTCGGGGATGAAGGCGGCGACGTACACCAGGGCCTTGACCTTCGGATCCCCCTCGGCGGCCTGGCTGATCACGGCGCCGCCGTAGGAGTGCCCGGCGAGCACGACGGGTCCGTCGACGCTCTTCAGCACGCTGGCGAGGTACGCGGCGTCACTGGCCAGGCCCCGCAGCGGGTTGGCCGGCGCGAGGACCGGATGCCCCGCCTGACGCAGGTGCTCGATGACGCCGTTCCAGCTGGAGGAGTCCGCGAACGCGCCGTGCACCAGGACGACCGTGGGCCTGTGCGGGGCGGGGCGGGCGGTGGTGTCGTTCATGGTGGTTGTTCTCCTTGGGCAGTGCGGGTCGTGTCCTTCGCCGGTGCGCCGCTGGGGTGCCGCCGACACCGAGAAACCTAGCGCCATATTTCCTCGTACACAAGTCGATTGCTGGCAAGGCAAATTTGGCCTTCCCGGCGTCCTTCGCCCTGGCCCGCGTGCGCCACGGGGCGCTCTGCGCGGCGGTACTGGTCGTGGCCCCGCTCTTCGTCCTGCTGTACCCGTACGAGGTGGCGGCCGCCGTCCCCTACGCCTCCGGGACGCTGTGGGCGAGGACCGCGATCCTGACGGGCGTGGCCGCCCTCGCCATCCGCCTCGGTCTGCGTTCGCGTGCGGCCCGGGAGCGCCGCGGGACGACCTGAACCGGCGCCGTTCAAGCGCCGGGGGCGCGGTCTGACGGAGGGTGGGCGCCGCGGTGCCCACCCTCCCGACGCCGAGGCGAGAGGGCTGCGAGGACGATGAGGACTACGAGCAGTTGATCGAGTTCGGCCGGGAGTTCCGCACCACCCCTGCGGGGGGTCCACGTCGCCCGAAGGTGAGGCCGGAGCTACCGGCGGCAGTGCGTGCCGCGCCGCCTGATGTGGACGGCCGCCCCCACACGGGAAGCGGCCGAACCCCATTGGTACAACCCTGTCTGCGCATCTTCAGGGTCGGTCCTGCCTGCGTACCGACCATACGAGCCGTGTCCGATGCGTGCACGGCGTGTCAGCTTGCATTCGGCTCGACGGGTGACGGCACGCCAGGTCTGACTGCTGTAGACGGCGCGAAGGTCAGGAGGGTGACAGGCCCCGTGGACGGACGACGCGGACCCACACGCGTCTTCGGCAGGCACCCAGGGGAAAGGGTGGGCAATAGGCCTCCACCGACGGCTAGGCGTTGATGCCCACGTTGCCCGGCACGAAAGCCGACACCGCCAGGAGACCGTGCGAGCAAGGTGAAACGTCGATGGGGAGGTATGCCGTGCGGGCGGCAATCGGAGCGCCCACGATGTATGCGGAGCCGGCACGGCAGACGTCGCTCACCCCTTCCGGCACGCGTTGCCACGCGACGTTGAACGAGGCTTCGCCCGAAGGCTGCACGACAAGGCGGCGAGCGGGTTCAGTGTAGAAGGCTTGGCCGCCATCGTGCGTGATCCTGGTCGCGACGCGACTGCCATTCCTGTCTGCGACGGCAACGGAAGGATAGCCCCACAGCGCGCATGGCCGGGTCGAGGTGTTGATGAGGACGATGAGATCCCGCTGATGTCCCGCGTCGACCTGGCTGTTGCCCAGATGGGCCTCCAGTTCGGTGCACGGCCCTGGTCCCGCGGAAAGGCGATTGTTCGCCCGGGCGGGAAAGTCGGACGTCATGGTGTCGACGGTGACGGTGACGGTGACGGCGGACGCCGAGCGAGAGGGGGCCGCAGCCCCCGGGCTGCGCGTGGCGGACGAGCAGCCCGGGAGGGCTGTCGCAGCACAGACGGCACCCGTCGCCAGCAGCACGCCGGCGCGGCGGCCGGCAGACTTGGTGAGGACCACGGGAAGCTCCCTTCCGGCAGGACGCCGGTCACTTGGGTTCGGGCGGCACCGACGGTGGCGGACCGACAGGTGATGTCCTGGGTCTTCCGGGCTAACGAACCGTGGCCGAAGAGATGACGGCGCCGGCCGCCCGTGATGCGCCGCCGGGGTGACCTTTCACCGTCCGCCCCAGGGATTTCCCGGGTACGGTGCAGCGACGGCGTCGGCCGACCGCATGCGCACCGAATATTTCGCCCCTTACCTTGCGGGCGGTGAACACGGCGGGCACACGTGCTGTCCCGAACGACCGGCCTTCGCGCGGCCCGTCGCCGAGGGATGTCCGATCCCGCGGGCCTTCCGGATTCACAGGAACGTGTCCCCCGGCACTTACGGCTGCCGAGCGGATCGGAAATGACCCTGACCAGCCGAGGAGTGAGCGTTCCAAACGCATCAACAACCGTCACGCAACTCGCCAAGGTCGCCTATCCCCATTGCGTGTAGGGTCACGTTGGTTGTCCGGGAAAGGAACAAGAAAAATGGCGCAGCGCGTGCAGACTCTGCTGGTCGATGACATCGACGGCGGTACCGCTCACGAGACGGTGAACTTCGGCCTCGACGGGCGTGAGTACGAGATCGACCTCAGCGACGACAATGCGGCTGCGTTGCGCGATGCGCTCGCTCCGTTCCAGAAGGCTGCCCGCAAGCAGTCGCGCAGCCGTGGCAGGGGAGTGCCGCAGCAGCGGACGCAGGTCGGTGCCGACAATGCCGCGGTGCGTGCCTGGGCGAAGTCGAACGGCGTGGAGATCAGCGACCGCGGCCGTATCTCGGAGAGCGTCCGCCGTCAGTTCGAGGCCGCGGTCAACGGCTGAGACCCCCACTGGCACGACGGTCCGGCCGGCAGGGACACATCTGCCGGCCGGACCGCGTTGCCCGCCTCACCGCAGTGGACGCCCTGGGTCCTCCTGCCGCTGCGGCGCCGACGCCAAGCGCGGTGGTACTGGACGGGGGTGGTGACCTTCCCGACCAGTGCCGTGGCCGCGGGGCGCGCCCAGTACGGGTCGCGCAGCAGCACGCGGCCGAGGAGGACGGCGTCGGCCCTGCCGGAGGCGACGACGGCCTGCGCCTGGCCGGGTCCGGTGATCATGCCGACGGCATCCCCGGCGCGCGGCTGGAGGTGATGGCCGACACCGATCATTACCTGCCACTCCGGGCTCCAGGGCGACTTCTCGAACTCCTCCTCGACTTCGACGTCTTCGTTGATTGTCGTGGGGTCGCTCAGGCGGGTGATGTGGCGTCATAGGGCAGCGCGGGTCCGGACCCGACCGTCCCCGCCTCATTGCTCGCCATCTTGGAGTTGGTGGCGGGGAACTTCACGGCGCCTGCGTTCCGCACCTTCGCCGCGCTGGTCACGGGGCTGATCGCGCAGACAGGTGTTTGCGTGTTTCTCAGCGGGCCCAGGCGCGCCGTTGTTCCTCTCGTTGGGTGGTGACGTCGGGAATGGCGGCGATGGCTTCCGCGCAGCGGCCCTGCTGGACCAACAAGCGGGCCAGCTCGGTCGCTGACCAGCGGCCGGGGTGCTCGCGGAGGTGGGCGATGGCCTCCTCCGCGCAGCCGTCCTTCGCGAGCAGCAGTGCGATGGTCACGTCCCGGTCGTCGACCTCGTCCGGCGGCAGTGCCTCTATCTCCGCGATGGCCTCACGGCAGCGCCCCACTTCGCCCATCAGCCACCAACGGTTGGAGGGGAGCCAGTACCCGCTCTCCTCGAGGAACTCGGCGCTGCGCCCCTCCGTGAGCTCCACGGCTCTGCCGGGGTGCCCGTGTTCGGCCAGCAGGAGCATCGTGGGCTGGAGGAGGTTCTCGTAGGGGTCGTCGAACGTGGACGCCACCGCCTCGATGGCCTCCTCGAACCGACCCTGCCGGACCAGCAGCTCGAGCAGTTCGTTCCGGTACCTGGTCGCATGCTCGGCGGTGGCGATGAGGCGGCGGAGGTACGCCTCTGCGTCCCCGGCCCGTCCCAGGTCCTCCAGGGCCGTCACGTAGGGGCGGGCGGCGACGGACATCTGGGTGCCGGTGGCGAGCTCGTGCAGCTCCTCGATCCGCCCGTGCCGTACCAGCAACTCGGTATAGAACTCAACGGTGTTCTGCGGCCCGTACCGGCGCGCGGCCACATCCGCGCCAAGCAAACCGATCGCCTCATCCGCCCTGCCGGACCGCTCCAGGACGAGAGCCTGCGCAGGCAGGACCTCCCACAGGCCATGGCCGCCGCACCTGCACTGCTCCTGCCCGCGCCGGAACTCCTCGGCCATCGGGGCGAGCAGCTCCAGCACCTGGTCGTCGCGCCCCTGGCCCTCGGTCATCCGCACCAGGGACCGGAGCACCCATCCGTCGCACAGGTGCGGCACGAGCACGTCGATCGCCTCGTCCACCTGCCCGGCCTTGACCAGTACCTCGGCGTAGTCCGGCCACGTGTCGGGCGTCTCCTCGTCCCATTGCTCGGGGTCCGCCAGCTCCAATGCCTGTTCGATGCGGCCCCACCCCATCAGGACGTCGGCGCCGACTCGGACCGCGGGCTGCCAGCCGGTGGCCGCGAACGGCTCGATCACATCCCAGGCCCGCTCGAACTCACCCCCGGCGCACAGTCCGCGGACCGCGCCCTCGGCGCAGAACCAGTCCCCGCGTTCCTGCGCCGCCTCCACCAGCGTCTCCAGGCCGCCGTGTTCGAGGATCTCGTCCACGATCCGCGGCGGAACGCCGCCGAGATGGACCCGCTGCCACTCGAGATCATCAACATCCACGGGAGCACCCTAGGACCCCCCACTGACACCGCCCCGCCGTACCGGAAGCCTCGTGCACTCGCCCATGCCAATGCCCGCAAGGGCGACTCCGCTCCGTCAGCGCCCCGCTCGTGACGGTCGACGGGGGCGCGGGCAAAGGTGCGACCCGCCTGGAGCCGGCCCACCTGCTCCACGACCTCGGCGCGGTGGACGCCCTGAACATGGACGGTGGCGGCTCGGCCACCCTGGTGTGGCAGAACGCGTTCGCGAACACGCCGTCGGACGAGAGGAACGTCCCGTCGCCGACGCGGTCTTCGCCGGTCCGGGCGGATACCCCCTTCAGTGAGCCGGCGCGCCCGGCGGCGTCCGCTCCGCCGGACGAGGGCGCCGTCGCCTGAGATGCGCCGCCACCGGTCGGAATGGAAACCGGTGGCGGCGCAGGGCGGCTCATCGGAAACTCCGGCCGGGGTCGGACCGCCGACCCCGGTGACCGGGTCGGAGGAACGGAGGGTAGGGGTTGAGCGGATGACGAGGGACGGTGCTGACCGCCTATTCGTTGCCGTGGACGAGCGCTGACCCCAACGGTGTACGCCGGTAACGGATCTCGTGACGGTGTCGCGCCCCGACGACGAGGCCGCTGTCGCGCAGCACCTTCAGGTGTTCGGAGACCGTGGCGGGTGCCAGCCGGTGTCGTCGCGCCAGGCCTGTCGTCGACGCCGGCTCGTCGAGTGCGGTCAGCAGGGCGGCGCGGGTGCCCCCGACGAGTCGTGCCAGGGCGGCGCTCGGGAGTTCATGCGTCGGCTGCCAGAGGTTGCCCAGGCCCCGGGCCCGGTAGGCGACCGCCGGCTGCCAGGGCGGCTGCGTGATCACGATCGCCTCGTCCCACTTGAACACGCTGGGCATGAGCAGCACGCCACGCCCGGCGAGCGCGACGTGCCCGTTGCCGCCGGGGTCGCGTACGAGGGTGTCGCCGGTCCAGTGCAACGTCCGGTCGAGATCGGCGAACAAGCCGTCCAGACCGCCTTCGGCAAGGCGCCGCGAGCGGTAGGCGATGTCGGCCTCCAGCGCTGCGCGCACCTGCGGCCACACCGGTTCGACGAGCGCTTGCCACGCCGCGCGCACCAACTGTGTGAGGAGCCCGAGCACGTCGGCCGGGTCGCCGAGCAGCAGCCGCCCGAGTTCGCCGGCCTGGGCACCCGGGGTGTCGAGCAGTGACATCTCGATCTCGCGGCGCACGACGGAAGCGGGCGTGGCTGCCATCCGGGTGAGCTCGCCGTCGAAGTCCGGGGAGGAGGTGAGCGGGGGCAGGGAGAGGAAGTCCGGGGTGTAGCCGCGACGTGGCTGCAGCAGAGTGAGCGGCCGCAGGTCGACCGCCTGCAGACGGGGCAGCGCCTCCTGCAGCCACCGACGGTGATGCGGCCCGGGTCCAGGGCCCCGCGCTCCGGTCGCGATGCGTACTGCGGCGAGGGTCTCGAAGACCGGGGAGTAGGCGAACCGGCAGCGGGCCAGGTCGGACGGCCCGAAGCCGAGGCTGATGGCCACGCCCACCCCCGTGGGTTCCGTGTCCCGAGCGTCGTGCGCCGGCGACGGTGATTCGGCCCGTACCGAATCACTGGTGGTGATCCTAACCGCCTGGCCAGGATTGATCACCTCGGCCGGGACCGGTCGAACTCACCGGGGAATCGAAGGAGTACGGCATGCACGACGTCACCGACCATGCGGAGCCGGGCGGCCGGCACGCCGAGGTCAACCGCCGCGCCGCCGCGCTGTTCGCCGTCATCGACGACCACGAGGAGGCCGCGTTCCTCGCGCAGATCGACGCGCTCGCGGCCGAACTGCCCGAAGGAGATGCCGACGGCCTGTTCCACAGGGCCTGCGCCCGCGACTCCTGGGGCCATTCCGGCGCGGCCGTCCCGCTCTACCGCGAGGCGCTCGAACGCGGCGGCCTGACCGGCGAGAACCGCCGCCGCGCCGTGATCCAGATGTCCAGTTCCCTGCGCAACACCGGCGACGCGGCCACGGGCCTGGCGATGCTGGAGGCCGAGCGCGCCCACGGCCCGGACCACCTCGATGACGCTCTCGACGCCGTCACCGCGCTGTGCCTCGCCTCACTCGGCCGTGAGCGCGAAGGGCTGTCCCTCGTCCTGATCGCCCTGGCCGAGCATCTGCCGCGGTACAACCGGTCCATGGCCAACTACGGAAAGGCTCTGATCGAGGACTGAGCCGGCACAGCCTCGCCGGCACCCCGTACCGCGCACCCCGCCGCGGAACCGGATCGCCGCCCGTCGCGTCGGAGCGACAGCCCACCACGGAAAGGCACGCCGATGCCGAGACCTCACGCACTCCTGCTCACCGCGGTATCAGCGCTCGCGCTCACCGCGACCGCCTGCGGCTCCGATACCGAAACGGCCCCGGAGCCCCGATGGGCCGAGCCAGCGCGGTACTCCTTCACGCTGCTCTCCGAAGGCGGCGAACGCGGTGGCCTGGGCAAGTACCGGATCACCGTGGCGGACGGCAGGGTGGCCGAGGCGGTCGGTCTCGACGAGCCGGCCCGGCAGACCATCGCCCGCGAGCCGCAGAACGTGCGGACCCTGCGCGACCTCCTCACCCAGCTCCGGCAGGCCCGGGCGGACAAGGCGGATGTCGCGGACGCGGTGTTCGCGCCCGACGGACACCCCACCGAGATCCACCTCGACTGGGAGACGAACTCCGTGGACGACGAGGCCGACTACCTGATCACCGAGTACCGCGTGCACCCCTGAGGATCGTTCCCGCTTCCGCACCCCACACCACCCGGGTCGCAGAGCACGACCGTACCCCTGCCCTCTGCTCCTCTACAGCGCCGTCGACGGGAGAGGGACGCCGCGGTCCGCGGCCACGGCGCGGGCCGCTTCGGCGCAAGCCGAGAACCGCTTTCCGGCGCGGTCGACCACCCCGGTCACGGGGTCGTCCGTACACGGGTGCGCACGGTCGCCGTGCCAGGTGCACCGGGCGGCGGACACGCTGCCCGGGTCGAGTTCGGACAGATCGATCCACACCGTACTTTTCTCCATGCCGCACAGACTGGCACGCCCGGCATCCTCCGCGGGCGGGAAAGCGGCCTGCGCCGGCCTGCTCAGCCCTGACCAGGAGGCTTCCGGTCGGACACGACCGCCTCGTTCCTCACCCGGACCCCGTCGATGGACCACGCGCACAGTCCCACCAGGAGGGCCCGCTCCGGCCGCGTAGACCGGCAGCGACCGGACGGACGTCTCGCCGACCGCCCGGGGCGGTCGTCAGCGGATGCCGGCCTCGGCCCGCGCGTAGAACGCGGCGAGTTCCTGGGCGTTCTTGGTGTAGACGTCGATCTTGCGCACCGCGCCGTCCTCGACCTGGTGGATCTCCACCATGGTCAGCGGGAACTCCTCACCGGTGGTGTGGGCCGTGAGCGTTCCGGTGAGCGTGCCGACGACGCCGGCCGGCCCCTCGTACACCTCGGCCGCGGTGATGGCGACGGCGGCGTAGCCCATCATCGCGCCGAGGACCGACTGCACGAACACCTCGCGGCCCTGGTGCACACCGCCGTACGGGAGCTGGTTCGGCTCGTCGACGATCACCTCGGGGGCGAGCCTTTCCAGGACACCCGGTACGTCGTCCCTGCTCAGCGCTGCGTACAGCCCCCGCACGACATCCGCGGGGCTCTGAGTCACCGTCTCGGTCGTCTTGTTCATCGTCTGCGTCCTTCCGGTCCTGTCCACCCATGAAGGTGGGGCCCCGGGCGATCGGGGCACACACCATGCAACGCCGGACGGCCGGGGCGGGGGAGTCCCTGCCGTGAGGGGTACTGCCAGGTCCCCCACGCTTCGCGCGGCCTGCCTACCCTGTCCGTATGGACAACCGGGACGCCGTCAGCGCCTTCCTCCGCTCCAGACGCGACAAGATCACCCCCGAGCAGGCCGGGCTGCCGACGTACGGTCAGCGGAGGGTGCCCGGACTGCGCAGGGGTGAGGTGGCCACGCTCGCCGGGGTCAGCGTCGAGTACTACACGCGCCTGGAGCGCGGCAACCTCAAAGGTGTCTCCGACAGCGTGCTGGACGCCCTCGCCCAGGCGCTGCGGCTCGACGCCACCGAGCGCATGTACCTGTACGACCTCGCCCGTGCCGCGGGACCGGCGCCCGCGGCGCGGGTACGGGTGCCGCAGCAGAGCCGGCCCGCGGTGCGGCCGAGCGTGGCGCGGATCGTCGAGGGGATGCCGCGGATGCCGGCGTTCGTGATGAACAACCGCCTCGACACGCTGGCCGCCAACCCCCTGGGCCGGGCCCTGTACGCGGAGATGTACGCCGACCCGACCTGCGGAGCGAACGTCGCCCGGTTCGCGTTCCTCCATCCCGCGGCCGGGCGGTTCTACGCCGACTGGGAACGCATGGCCCGTTTCGCCGTCGGCGCCCTGCGTGTCGAAGCGGGAAGGCACCCCTACGACCGGGAACTGACGAACCTGGTCGGTGAACTGTCCACCCGCAGCGACGCCTTCCGCATGCTGTGGGGAGCCCACGACGTGCATGTCTTCCGCGACAGCACCAAGCGCCTCAACCATTTTCTCGTGGGCGACCTGGAACTCGATCAGGAAACGATGAGCCTGCCCGACGAAAGCGGCCTGAGCGTGGTCGTCTACAGCGCGCCCCCCGGGTCCGCCGCCGAGGACGCGTTGACGATCCTCGCCAACTGGTCCGCGACCGGAGCGGAGCAGGAGGCGGACCACATCGACGAGCGGCGCAAGGGCTAGCGATCGGCGATGCGGCGCCGGCCCCCACCAATGCGCGGTGCGCGGTGCGGGCCGGCGCCGCCGGAGTGCCGCGGTGCCGGGGTGCCGGGGTGCCGGGGTGCCGGACAGGCTGTCAGAAGCCGCAGTACTGGTTGGACCCGTTGTAGGGCAGCAGTGAGTCCTTCACCCATCCGGTGCGGTCGTCGTGCTGGTTGTAGAGGTACGTCCAGGTGCCGTTCTGGCCGGACGTCCAGCAGTAGTAGATCAGGACGTCCTGGTTGTCGGCCCAGCCGACGACCCCGCACGCCGCGCTGGAGCCGCTGCGCATGTTCGCGCTGACGCCCGGCGTCATGCGCACGTCCGTGCCGTCCGTGCCCCAGGCGCCCTGACCGCAGGACGCGTTGGCCGTCGCCGGCCCCGCGGTGCTCACGACCAGGGCCGCCGGTACGGCGAGCACTCCGGCGGCCAGTGCCGCCCATTTCGCCTTGCGTGTCGATCGCATGCTTGATCCCCTCCCGTTGGCGCCGGCGTGGTTCCGGTGGGGCGAACCCGCCGGCGGCGGCTGTCAGAAACCGGACGGCGGTGCGACGTTCGTGCTGATCTTGCCGTAGGTCGAGTTGGAGCCGTAGGCGATCCTGATGAAGATGTTGGTGGCCCGGCCGCTGAAGGTCGCCGACTTCGCGGTGTAGAGGCCGTTGCACTCGCTCGCCTGCGAGCTGGCCCCGGTGGGCGACAGGATCACGTTCGACTTGGCGCAGACGCCGTCGGTGAGGGCGTCGTACAGCTCGAACTTCACCGTCTGCCAGTAGGAGCCGTCGAAGATGTTCTTGCCCCAGGTGACGGAGCAGTTCCGGAGCCTGGCGTGGGTCGTGCCACCGGAGTCGTTGACCCACAGGGACGCGCAGGCCACGGTCGACGTGCGGTCGCCCGTGTCGGCGGCGGCGGTGGTCGGCGCGACGGCGGCGCCCGCGAGCGTCGATCCCAGGGCTAAGGCGAAGGCGCCTGCGGCGCTGGTCAGCGACCTGCGCGACGGACGTACGGACATGGTTCCCCCTCGTTGGTGTGCTGCGTACGGCGGACCGCCACCGGGGCGGCGGTCCGGGCGGTCGGACGCGACCGCGGTGATCACGTCACCGCGATTCGATTCTTTGTGCGAATCGACGCCAGTGTGCTCTATGGATCATGTCCACAACAAGCACCCGTGTACGACACACTGACGTACCGTCAGAAACGATCATCGTGTGCGGGATGCCGGTCGGGACGGCGCACCCCGTCAGGGGCGGCTCGACGCCGGCTCCGGCTCCGGCTCTCGCGGGTGCGCTGCCGCGCGGCGGGGGAGCAGCAGCGGGGTCGCCAGCAGGAGCACGCCGGCCAGGCCGATGGCCGTACGTGCCCCGAGCAGACCTCCCAGCACGCCCCAGACGGCCGTCAGGAGCGCGGTCGAGGCCTTGGTCGTCACCGCCCACGCGGACAGCGTGCGGGCGACCCGGTCGGCCGGGGTGCGCTCGAGGCGGTAGGTGGCGTGGACGGGGTTGAAGATCCCGCAGCAGAAGATGAGCCCCAGCTCGACCCCCATCACCAGCAGCAGACCTCCGGTGCCCGGCCCCAGGAAGGCCAGGCCGACGGGCCAGAGCGCGCGCAGCGCCCCCGTGACGACCAGGACCTGGCGCTGTCCGAACCGGGTGACGAACGGCCGGGCCAGCCGCGAACCGAGCAGCCCGCCGATCGACGGCGCCGCGAAGGCGAGGCCGTACTCCCATGCTGTGAACCCGAGCCTGCCGAGCATCAGGACGGCGAGCAACGGCTGGACGGCCATCACCAGGCCGTTGAACAGGGCGGTGTTGAAGAACAGCGGACGAAGCGCCCGGTCGGCGAGGACGTACCGCCAGCCGTCGAGCAGGTCCCGGGTCCGCATGCGCGTGGCCTGCCGGCGCTCGAGCCGCGGCTCGTGCCCGCCCGTCGCGCGGATGCCCAGGGCCGAGAGCAGGTAGCTGGCCGCGTCGGCCACCACCGTCGCCACCGGGCCGAGGAGCCCGATCGCCGCGCCCCCCAGCGGTGGTCCGATGATCGTGGTCGTCCATGCCGTGGACTCGAAGCGGGCGTTGGCGACGAGCAGGTCCTCGGCCGGCAGCAGGGTCTTCACGTAGGCGCCGGAGGCGGCGCGGAAGGTGATGTCGGCCGCCGCGACGGCGACCGAGACCAGCAGGAGCTGGAGGAAGGTGAGGACGTCGAGCGCGAACGCGGCGGGGATCGTCAGCAGCGCCGCGAACCGCACCAGGTCCATCGCGATCAGCACGTGCCGCTTGCGGCGGAACTCCACCCACGGGCCGAGGGGCACCGCCACGGCCGCGCCCACCGCGGACCCCACGGAGGCGAGCGCGGCGACCTCGGCCGGTCCGGCGTGCAGCACCTGGATGGCGATCAGCGGGAACGCGCCGAAGGCCAGCCACGTGCCGAGCGCGCTGGTCCCGTACGCTGCCCACAGCCACCCGAACCGCCGTCCCAGCCGGTGCCCGCTCCCCATGCCCGACGCCCCTCGCCACTCACCCTGCACAACCGATCCGCGATCGGAATCATCAAAGCGAGACCCGCGGCCTGGGATCAAACAACCGCAGAGCCGTCGGCCACAACCAACGGTTGTGGCCGTAGGGTGCCGACATGGACATCGACACCGTCCGGACCTTCGTCGCCGCCGCCGACGCGGGGCGGTTCCAGGAGGCCGCCGGCGAGCTGGCGGTCACCCAGCAGGCCGTCTCCAAGCGCATCGCCGCGCTGGAGCGCAGCCTCGGCGTGCGGCTGTTCACCCGCACGGCGCGCGGCGCCGAGCTCACCATCGACGGGCAGGCGTTCCTGCCCCACGCGCGCGAGCTGCTGCGCGTCGCCGAGCGCGCGGTCGCGTCGGTGCGCACCGGCCGCCGTCCGCTGCGCGTCGACATCATCGCCTCGCGTGGCGCGGCGTCGGGCCTGATGCGCGGCTTCCACCGCGCGCACCCCGAGATCGAGCTCGACGTGGTGATGCTGTTCGACATCGGCACGGCCGTCGCCGCCATCCGGTCCGGTGAGATCGACGCGTCCTTCCGCGCCGTCGCCGCGCCCGGCCGGCCCCTTCCCGAGGACATCGAGTCCGTCCGGGTGCTCGACGAACCGCTCGAGCTCCTCACCGGCCCCGCCCACGCGCTGGCGAGCGCCCGGGCGGTGACGGTCGCCCAGCTCGCCGGGCACCGGATCTGGATGCCAGGCATCGTGCCGGGTACCGAGTGGGCCGCCTACTACGACGACCTCGTCGCCGAGTTCGGCCTCACCATCGAGGCGACCGGCCCGAACTTCGGTTCCGACGCGCTCCTCGACACCGTCGCCGACACCCCGGCCCTGGCCACCTTCATGGGCGGGAACACCAGCCTCGTCTGGCCGGCGGGCCACGGCCTGCGCCGCATCCCGGTGACCGACCCGACACCCGTCTACCCGCACTCGCTCCTGTGGCACCGCGACAACCCCCACCCGGCGCTGGCCACCCTCCGCGCCCACCTCGCCGCCGCCGCGGCCGGCCACGACGCCGCCGGGGCCTGGACGCCGGACTGGGTGACCGCGCGCTGAACGCCGCCGCGTCCGCGATGATCCCGGCAGGACTGCGACGGCGCGGGGCTCGCCCTACGTCGCCCTGCGCTCGCGGGCTTCCGGTTCCTCCGCCGCCCCTCGAGACGGGACACGGGGCCGCGTGAGCGGCGCGAGCCGCTGGACGGCGCTCTCCACGAGTTCCAGGTCCGCCTTGGTGTGGGCGATGGCGGCGTCGATGAGGAGTGCCACCAGAGGGTCGTCGGTGTGGCCGCGCCGCAGGCGGGTGAGACCGGCGAGTTCGGAGAGGTAGGTCTGGCGCTGGGTCTCCACCAGGGCGTGCACGGCGTCGGAGCCCAGTGAGGCGGCTCCGAACAGCTTGAGGAACAACTCGTCGCGGAATCCGCCCGTGCGGACCCATGCCGTGGTCGCCCAGGAGTGCAACTCGTCCTGGCCCTGTGCGGTGAGGGTGTAGCGCGTCTTGTCGGGGCGGTCGCTCTGTGCCACTTGGGACCGGGTGACGTGGCCGTCGCGCACCAGGCGGTCCAGGATCTGGTACAGGTGCCCGATGTTGAGGCCGCCCCACTGCGGGCCGATGGCGTCCTCGAAACGGCTCTTGAGCTCGTAGCCGTGGCTCGGTCCCTCGGACAGCAGTGCGAGCACTGCGTGGTGCAGCGGCATTTTGCGTCCCCTCTGTATTGTGACAATGTACCCCTGCATTGCCGCAATGCATGAGGGGTGGTCGGAAGCATGAGCGTGACCCTGCGGGACGTGTCCCGCCGGCACCCGGGAGTCGTGGCGCTGGACGGCGTCGACCTGGAGATCGGGGACGGCGAATCCGTCGCCCTCACCGGCCCGTCCGGCGCCGGCAAGTCGACCGTGCTGCACCTGGTCGGTGGCATGGACCTGCCCGATTCCGGCACGGTGGAGGTCGACGGCACCGCGCTGACACCGGGCGGACTCGACGCCCATCGCCGTCGGATCGGCTTCGTCTTCCAGCGCTTCCACCTCCTGCCCGCGCTGACGGTGCTGGACAACGTCCTGGCGCCGGTGCTGCCCCGCCGGGTGGACTTCGACCGGCGGGCCCGCGCCATGGAACTCCTGGAGGCCGTGGGCCTGGCGCAGCGGGCGGGGGCCTTGCCCTCGGAGCTGTCGGGCGGTCAGCAGCAGCGCGTGGCGGTCGCCCGGGCGCTGATCAACCGGCCCGGCCTGCTGCTCGCGGACGAACCGACCGGCAACCTGGACAGCGCGACCGGCCGGGAGATCGTCGACCTGCTGCTATCGCTGACCGAGCAGTACGGGATGACGCTGCTCGTCGCGACGCACGACGTGGAGGTGGCCGCGAGCTGCGACCGGATCGTGCGCCTGCGCGACGGACGGATCGTGGCCGACGAACGCGTGACGCCGGCCGCCGACGTCCTCGACCGGCTCGGAGGGCTCCGCCCGTGATCGCCATGATCTGGTCCCAGTTGCGGCGTCATCGGGCCCGCGCGCTGGCACTGGCCGCCGGCATCCTCGTGGCCGCGACCAGCTTCACCCTGCTCACCTCGACGGTGACCACCAGTCAGGCGCGGACGACCGAGACCGTCCGGGAGAACGCCCGCTCCGCGTACGACGTCCTGGTGCGCCCCCACGCGAGCCGGACCGCGGTCGAGCGCGGCGACGGACTGGTCGAGGCGAACTTCCTGTCCGGGATCTTCGGCGGCATCGGCCTCGGCCAGTACGACCGGATCAAGAAGATCCCCGGGATCGAGGTCGCCGCGCCGGTCGCCAACGTCGGCTACCTGATGGTGCCGGGAACGCTGAAGGTCGACGTGTCGTCCTTCCTGGACGGCACGGCGCCCGCCCAGCTACTGCGGATCAAGCCGACCCTGACCGCGGGACTGGGCCGCTACCGGACCGCCGACCAGTACGTGTATCTGAGCCGCAATCCGATCGAGCCGTCCAAGACCTTCTCCGACTCCACGTTCCCAGGGCTGCTGGAGGAGCACGCGGACCATCGGACCTATCCGGTGTGCTGGTACTACAACTACAACAAGACCGACGTCCACATCGAGCACACCGACGACGGCGGATTCGGGCCCCTCCAGCCCAATCTCATCCGTGAGGACCGCCGCGAGGCGTCGCCGTTCGACCCCGACATGAACACCTGGCTCACCTGCCGGTCGGGGCGGGACAAGGCGGTCGCCGAGATCCCGGTCTCCTATCCGGTGCTCCTGTCGGCGGTGGACCCCGCCGCCGAGGACCGGTTGGTCGGCCTCGGACGCGCCATCACCTCCGGCCGCATGCTCACCGACCGGGACAAGCCCGTCTGGGGCAGCAAGGAGGGCTGGTCGAACGAGCCCTACTGGACGATCCCTGCCGTGCTCAGCGACCAGACCCTCACCTCCGGGAGGGTGAACGCCACGGTGGAACGGCTGGACGCGGGCGACCCCGCGGCCCTGCGCGCGAAGCTCGGCAGCCCCGCCGCCCACGACTTCGTCGACGACCTTCGCGGCACGCCGGTGGGACGCGTCAGCGCCGACCTGGAGCGGGGCTTTCCCGGGAAGTCCCTCTTCGCCCCGCAGGTCGACAGCTACTGGACGGTCGGCCCCGTCGACTACCGCCGCGCCGGGGCGGGCCTGGCCCCGCGCGCCCGCGCCGACCAGTCCCCGGAGGTGTGGCGCACCAACGCCGACCGCCAGTTCGTCGAGTTCGTGCCCGAGGAGAACACCGGCACCCAGTTCCGCGAGGTCGTCAGCCACCCCGGAACCTCTTGCTGGGGCACCCGCACGTGCGCGCACGAGGACTACGGCAGGACGCCGATCCCGTACCTGACCCCGGTCGGCCGCTACGACGCCACCGAGCTGCCCGGCTTCTCCTCGCTGTCCGAGGTACCGCTGGAGACCTACCGCTCGCCCCAGGTCACCGGCGCCGACGAGGCCGGGCGGACGGCGCTGCACAACCGGCCGCTGCGTCCGGACCGCAATCTCGGCGGCTACCTCGCCGCACCGCCCACCATGCTCACCTCCCTGGACGCGCTCCCCGTCCTCACCACGAGCCGCCGGCAGCCGACCGCGCAGGACAAGGCGCCCATCAGCGCCATCCGCATCCGGGTCGCCGGCGTCACCGGAGTCGACCCCGCCTCACAGGCCCGGGTCAACGCGGTCGCGGGCCGCATCCGCACCGCGTACCCCGGTCTCCAGGTGGACATCACCATCGGCAGCTCACCGGCGCCGCAGACCATCGCGCTGCCCGGCGTCGACGTCGTCGAGAACTGGACCGCCAAGGGCGTGGCCCTGCGCATCCTCAAGGCCGTCGACGCCAAGAGCGCCGTGCTGTTCGTACTGGTCCTCGTCGTCT
Organism: Streptomyces sp. PA03-1a; assembly: GCF_033792805.1. Classification (NCBI taxonomy): domain Bacteria; kingdom Bacillati; phylum Actinomycetota; class Actinomycetes; order Kitasatosporales; family Streptomycetaceae; genus Streptomyces; species Streptomyces sp. PA03-1a. The sequence continues at coordinate 25,442 of NZ_JARAVO010000037.1, read as the reverse complement.
GTGCGCTCTTCCTCGCCCAGGCCGCCCTGGCCTCCGTGCGGTCACGCCGCACCGAGATCGGCACCCTGCGCTGCCTGGGCTGGAGCCCGCCGGAGATCCTCCGGCTCATCCTCGGCGAACTCGTGGCCATCGGCCTCGGCGCGGGCGCCGTGGGCGCCGTGCTCGCCTACGTCCTGGGCCTGCTGCTGAAGCTGCCCGACGCGGGGACCAAGGCGGCTCTCGTGCTGCCCGTTTCGCTGCTGCTCGCGGTCACCGCCGGGCTGTTCCCGGCCTGGCGCGCCACCCGGCTCAGGCCCCTGGACGCGATCACGCCCCCGGTGACCGCCACCGGCCGCGCGGCGCCGGTACGTTCGGTCCTCGGACTCGCCGTACGCAACCTGCTGCGGGTACGCGGCCGCACCGCGCTCGGCGCGGCGGGACTGGCCCTGGCGGTGGCGGCCTTCACCGTCCTGCTCGCCCTCACCCTGGGCTTCCGCGGCGAGGCGGCCGGGTCACTGCTGGGCAACGCCGTCGTCGCGCAGGCCCGTACCGCGGACTACCTGAGCGTCGCCCTGTCGCTGCTCCTGGGAGCCGCCGGCGCCGTGGACGTCCTGGTGCTGTCCATGCGCGAACGGGCCGCCGACCTCGCCGTCCTGCGCGCCACCGGCTGGACGACCCGTGAACTCGCCCTGCTCAGCTACCACGAAGGTGCCCTGCTCGCCCTCCTGGGCGGCCTCACCGGTGCGGTCACCGGGCTCGGGACGGTCCTCGCGATCGGCTGGGGCACCCTGGACGGGCGGCTCCCGGCCGTCGGCGGGGCGGCGCTCCTCGCCACCCTGGCCGCCGTGGTCCTCGTCTGCGCCGCGCTGGCCCTCCCGGTCCGCGCCCAGTCACGCATCGCCCCCGCCCATCTGCTGGCGGTGGGATGACGGACGCCGGGAACGGCGGGGACACCACCCGCCGTCGGGACCGTCCTGCGGCCCGGGACCCGAGGGCCCCGGGCCGCAGGACGGCCTGGGGAGTCGTCGTCACGGCCGGTCGGCCGCCTCCTCCGGCCGAGGGCCGATGTAGCCCTCGTGGACGTCCTGGCCACGGGCGTACCCGGGCTGGAAGCGCACGCCGGCGTAGTGCGAGGCCTTCTCCGCCTCCTGCGCCCGCCGGCCCAGCTCGGAGGTGTCGCCGAAGCCGAGCACGTCGCGGGCGAGCTGGGTGAGCGGCCCGTCGACCTGGTACTCGGTGCGCTGCATGGTGAGCATGTTGATCAGGTAGAGCGGCGTGCCGTTGAACTTCTCGAACATCTCGTGGCGGGTGCCCCACTCGGTGAGGAAGCGCTCGCTGATCTGCCGGAAGATCTTGATCCGGTCCCGGGCGCTGATCTCGGCACCACGCAGCGCCTCCTCCAGCTTGGGGCCGATGTAGGGGTCGTCCAGCTCGCGCTTGGTCGGCTGGATGACCACGCCGCGGCCGCAGAAGTCGATCAGCTTGTTGACCATGTCGTGCTGGTTCTCGAGGTAGTGGGCCCGGCCGAAGTCGATGTAGACGTTGTTCGGCTTGTACAGCCCGCCCGGGGTCTCAAAACCGGTCTCCTCGGCCGCGAGCATGAACGCGCGGCAGGTCTCGCGGAACCGGATCAGTTCGGCGAGCTGCGACTGCACCACGGGCTGGCGGCTGGTGCCCAGGGCCTGGGTGATGAGCAGTGCGAGGCCGACCATGAGTTCGGCGTGCGTGCACTGCCGGATCTGGGTCTCCAGGTGCACCCAGTCGAACTGCCGCTGCGGGTACCACTTGGCGTGGTCGGGGTTGCCGATGTGCTGGACCTGCGGCCAGGGGATCAGCACGTCGTCGAAGTAGACCATCCCGTCGAGCTCGTCACCGATGGTCGCCAGCGGACGGTCGTAGGGGTCGGCGTCGGGCTGGGCCCGCGATTCCCGAGCCACCACGGTCACGCCCTCAGTGGCCAGCGGCACCATCGCGTAGATGGTCTGCTCGGGCGTCTGGCCGGGCCGCCACAGGTTGCCGATCAGGAGGTTGTTGACGAAGGGGAGCGAGGTGCCGATGGCCTTCCAGCCCCGGACGACGATGCCCTCGTCGTTCTCCTCCATGATGCGCAGCATGGGGGTCTCGGCCAGCGCGTCGTCGCGGCCGCGGTCGAACTGCACGTCGACGAACATCGGCGAGATCGCGAGGTCCTTGGAGGTGACCTCTTCCCACTGGCGCTGGATGTTGCCCGAAAGGTCGCGGCGGGGGCCGGTGAAGCGGGAGTTCTCGGCCCACGGCTGCTGGTCGTCGACCTGGGTGAACATGACGACGTTCATACCGGCCGGCGGGCGGGTGAAGATGCCGCCCTTGAAGTGCCGGAACAGGAACTCGGCGTACTTGCGGCGGCGGACGGCGTCCTCCTTCGACCGCGGCAGGAACCAGTGCATCGACTGGCGCTTGCCGTTCCCGTCGATGAAGGTGGTGGTCTCCTGGTGCTCGGGGTCCAGGTGCAGGTCGTAGTACTCGGCGATCGCCTGGGCGTACCCGCGGGTCTTGGGGTGGGTGGTGACGTCCTCGACGAGTTCGCCCCCGACGTAGACCTTGCGGCCGTCGCGCAGCGACTCCAGGTATTCCTTGCCGGTCCTCATGGCGTGTCTCCCGTGGTGCTGTCGTTCGTGTGACGGTGGAAGGTGGCGGCCTCGTACAGGCGGGCCGCCGGACCGGCCGGCGTCATGCCACCGCCTCCGTCATCGCCGGTACCGCCTCCATGTCCACGCCGCGCTGGTAGCGTCCCTGCCCGAACAGCAGGGGGGAGCGGAGGTCGGGCGCGACGACGGCCCGCACGTTGCCTATGACGACGAGGTGGCTGCCCACGGGCCGTGCCTCGGTCGTCTCGCAGTCGAAGGTCACCAGCGAATCCCGCAGCACCGGCGAATTCACCTCGGCCGGCAGTTCGCTGCCCGCGACGACGTGGTCGTCGACGAACTTCACGGTTCCCTGGCGTGAGCACAGCTGTGACACGGGGACTTGGTCCAGGCTGAGCAGGTTGACGGCGAAACGGCTCTCGCGGTGGATGTCCGCAGCGGTGACCGTGCGCTCGTTGACGCACACCAGCACCGTCGGCGGCTCCAGACAGACCGAGGCGAACGCGCTGACGGTCATTCCCCAGGCGCGGCCGTCATGACGGGTGGTCACCACGGCCAATCCGCCGACCACCCGGCGCATTGCGGAGCGGAACACATCGGCATCCGTCGTCCTTTCCGTCGGCCGCGACGCGGCGTCGAGCCGCACGGTGTCTTTCCCGTACGGGCCGTTGCCGGTATTTCCTGATTCCATCATCCGATCTCTCCAAACCGGCGACGGCGCGGGTGCCACCGCCCAGGAGGGGAAACCTGACGCAGTTTCGGCCGTCCGGGCCGCACCGCTGGACCGGGACGCTATGATCTGCGCAACACAACCGTCAAATGCATATGTTGAATTCGCGGTATTTGCGCCGCGAATATATGGACTGGTCAGGGAAGATGAACCTGCGGAACGTCGATCTGAATCTGCTCGTGGCTCTGGACGCCCTGCTGGCCGAGCGCAACGTCAGCCGCGCGGGGCGGCGTCTGGGCCTCAGTCAGCCCGCGACCAGCTCGTCGCTCGCCCGCCTCAGGAAACTGTTCGGTGACCCGCTCCTGGTGCGGCAGGGCAGGGAACTCGCCCTCACGGCAGAGGCCGAGCGGCTGGTGCGACCCGTACGGGAGATCCTCGACCTGGTCGAGCGGACCATGGCGCAGCGTTCCGAATTCGACCCGGCCACGGACGTACGGAGCTTCTCCATCAGCGCGTCCGACTACGCGACGCTGGTATTGCTGAGCCCCTTCGTTCAAGCGGTGGCCGCCGAGGCCCCCGGCGTGACGATCCACGTCCTTCCCCGATCGAGAGATCCGCGGCAATTGCTCGACTCCGATGTTGCCGAGCTGATCATCGAACCGAAAGAGTTGATGGGCGACACCGGATTCCCGTCGTATCCGTTGTTCGGCGACCAATGGCTGTGCGCCGTCGACGCCGCGAACCCGGCCGGCTCGACGCAGCGAATAACGATCGACGAATATCTCCGTCTTCCGCACCTCGTGTACAGCATCGGGCCGGACCGGCAACTCAACCTGGCCGACCAGCACCTCGCCCGGCTCGGCACGCCACGCCGGATCGAGTTCACGGTGGAGAGTTTCCTCCTCGTCCCCTTCTTGATCCGGGGTACGTCCCTGGCCAGCCTGGTCCTTGAGCGGGCGGCACGCCAACTCGCCGCCGCGACAGCCGACATCCGCTTCCTGCCCCCGCCCGTCGCCCTGCCCGACATCCACGAGAGGATGTACTGGCACCCCCGTCACACCAGCGACCCGGCGCACCTCTGGCTGCGCGAGCGCCTGCTCGCCTCCGCGAGTGTCCTCGGCGGCATGGACGGACCTCACACGCGCCAGGACTGACCCACCCGCTCGGTGGTGCGGGCGGGCCGTCCGTGGATCCCGATCGTTTCGCCCGGACCGTCAGCACTGTCATTGAAAGCATTCATCGCCCTCGGGCGTGTGCGTCGCCGAGGTCTGCCACGTCACCGCCGCCGACGCCCCCGGACGTTCCGGGCCCCCGCCGACCGCGCCCCCGCCCTGCCGGCGGCTGGATCTCCGCGTCGTACCTGGTCGGAAACGACCGGAATCGAATGCATGGGTCCGGGTAAGGGGGATATGTGGAATGACCAAAATGGCGGGAGATGGTCCGTATGTCGCGCACACAACCCGGCATCGAGCAGCACCCCGATCTGCTGGAACTTCGCGCCGATTACGAGCGTGCGACCGCGACCCATCGCGGTCAGGCCATCAGGGCCATGGGTCTGCTCACCGGCGTCTATCTGGCCACGTCACCGTGGATCGCGGGTTTCAACGCGCTGTTGGGCTTCAATGCGCTGTCGACGATCGCCGTCAACAACCTCATCGCCGGTATCGCGTACGCCCTGCTCATGGGCGGGGCGGGGCGAGGCTTCGAGCGCACCCACTCCAAGGCCTGGGCTGCGGCGGTCATCGCCCTGTGGACGATCATCTCGCCCTGGTGCATCGCGGGAGATGTCAGTACGTGGCGCACCATCACGAACAACGTGATCGTCGGAGCGATCGGCCTGGTCCTCGCGCTCGCTGCGGCAACAACGCGTCCCGGTGGCGCTCGCGCCCAGGAGCACGGCATGTCACGCACCCCTGGCGGGCTGGGGCGCGGGTGACGCCGACCGGTCGGCGCGGGCCCGGCTGAGGCCCGCGCCCCGCGTCATCGGCGCGGAGCTGCCTCACAGGGTGCGGTCGACCGGACGGAGGGGCAGGCTGGAGGAGCGGAGCACCGGGTGACGACCGTGATGCCCCGCCTTGGGACAGCGGCGGCTCCCACGTGCACGTGGACGACGAGGTCCTCGGCACTGCGTCTGCCCCTGTGCGCCACGCAATTCTCGCCCGTCACGTCGAAGCCGCGTCGTACTCGTCGAGGGCGGCGAGGACTTCCGCGGGCAGGCTGTTCCTCGTGCGTCTGAGGGCGGCGACGATTCGTGCCGCCCGGGCGTCCTCGTCGGCGTCCTCGCGGGCGATGTCGCGCATGCTGTGCAGGTCGTGGACGCCCAGGGCGCCGGTCGGATGGTCGATCCCCGCCTCGCGGAGCACCTCGTCAACGGCTTCGAGTTCGGCGCGCAGCCGCTCGATCTCGGCCCGCCGGGCGTCGGGGGTGCGCAGTGCGTCCACGATGGCGACGAACGCGGAGAGGTGCTCGTCGGCGATGCCGAGGCAGTCGGCGGCCTCTTCGGCTGTCATGTGCGGCACGCGGGAATCCTCTCGCGCCGGCGCCCGGCTTGGCGGGTAGCCGTGGGGCGCCCGGCGAGCCGCTCGGTCGGGCGCGGCCATGAGGTGCTGATCGTCGACGCCGTCCGTGACGAACAGCGGCGCGCCACTCCACACGTCCAGGGCATGGGGTGGCTGCGACGGCGTGCGCTGCTCGCCCGCCTCGGCGTTTCCCCTCATTCCGGCTGAAGCTTTGATTTCCGGCATTTCGTACGGGTAGGTCACCTAAGGGGGAACTTGGTCGCCGACCGAGGGGGCGCGTCGGCCGGCCATTCACCTACTGCACGCGGCAGGAGGGGCATGGACCCGTGGCTGATCTGGCTCATCGCCGCGGCAGGGCTGGCCGTGGCGGAGCTCTTCACGCTCACTGCCGCGCTGGGGCTGCTGGGTGGGGCTGCGCTGGTCGCGGCGGGATCCGCGGCAGTCGGGCTCCCGCTGCCCTTGCAGTTCGTGGTGTTCACCGTCGTTGCTGCGAGCACCGTCCTGTTCATCCGTCCCGTCGTGCTGCGCCACGTGCGCCGGCCCCAGGCGGAGCGGTTCGGCGTAGAGGCGCTGGTCGGCAGGAGCGCCTATGTCGTCTCGGAGGTCACGGGCATGGGCGGCAGGGTCCGCATAGGCGGCGAGGAATGGACGGCCCGGGCCTATGACGAAACGCTGGTGATCCCTCCCGGAACGACCGTCGACGTCATCGAGATCAGCGGCGCCACCGCACTCGTCTACCCCCAGGAGTGAACCATGGAATCGGGGCTCCTCGTCGCCGGAGTGATCGTCGCGCTCTTCGTCGTCTTCACCGTCCTGCGGGCGGTGCGCATCGTCCCCCAGGCACGTGCTCGCAATGTCGAACGGCTCGGCCGTTACCACCGCACCCTGAAGCCCGGGCTCAACGTCGTCATCCCTTACATCGACCGTGTCTATCCGGTGATCGACCTGCGAGAACAGGTCGTCTCCTTCCGACCGCAACCGGTGATCACCGAGGACAACCTGGTCGTGGAGATCGACACCGTCCTGTACTTCCAGGTCACCGACCCTCGGGCGGCCGCCTATGAGATCGCCAACTACCTCCAGGCGGTCGAGCAGCTCACCGTCACCACCTTGCGCAACGTCGTCGGGTCCATGGACCTGGAGAAGGTCCTCACCTCGCGCGACACCATCAACAGCCAGCTCCGCGGTGTGCTGGACGAGGCCACCGGCAAATGGGGGCTGAGGGTCAACCGGGTGGAGATCAAGGCCATCGACCCGCCGCAGTCCATCAAGGACGCGATGGAGAAGCAGATGCGGGCCGAGCGGGACAAGCGTGCCGTGATTCTCGGGGCCGAAGGACAACGTCAGTCGCAGATACTGACTGCCGAAGGCGACAAGCAGGCCGCCGTCCTGCGCGCGGAGGGCAACCGCACGGCTGAGATCCTCAAGGCCGAGGGCCAGTCACGGGCCATCGACGAGGTGTTCCAGGCCGTGCACCGCAACGACCCCGACCCCAAGCTGCTCGCGTACCAGTACATGCAGATGCTGCCCCAGCTCGCGCAAGGCGCGGGCAGCACGTTCTGGGTGATCCCCAGCGAGGTCACCTCCGCACTGGAGGGTGTGTCCCGCGCATTCAGCGAAGTGCTGCCGCAGTCGCCGGCCACGCGGGAGAAGTCCTCGGACGACAAGGCCGCCCAGGCCGCCGCCGACGCCGCGCGGGCCGCAGAAGCGGCTGCCGAGGCCCTTGCCGACGCCGCCGAGGCCGAGGCGCCCTCGGTACGCCCCCCAGCTGACCCCCTCGCCGGTCCTGGGTGAGGAACCGGCGGACCCTCCGCGGGGTCCAGCCCGTCTCAGGCTGCGCCCGTGGGATCCGTCGATCCGGCGGCGCGGCGGTATTCGGCGTTGATCCGCTGGGCTTCTGCGAGCTGGTCCTCGAGGATGACGATGCGGCAGGCGGCATCGACGGGGGTGCCCTGGTCGACGAGTTCACGGGCTCGGGCCGCGATGCGCAGCTGGTACCGGGAGTAGCGCCGATGTCCGCCTTCGGAGCGGAGCGGGGTGATCAGGCGGGCCTCGCCGATGGCACGGAGGAAGCCCGGGGTGGTTCCGAGCATCTCGGCGGCCCGGCCCATGGTGTAGGCGGGGTAGTCGTCGTCATCGATCCGGCCGAAGGAGTCAGCTGCCGTCATTGCACCTCTTTGTGGAACATGTGGAGGGGCCTTGACGCCGTCCCGCCACCAGGGCCCCGAAGGAACTGCTACGCCTGCTGACGGCCCTGGTCCGCGCCGACCTCTTGTTTCCTCGCAATGGTTGTGGTGTGTCTTGGTCGAAGATATACGGATCCGGCCATGCCAGGCATGGTCCCGCTCCGTGGGCCGGCAGGGGCAGCGCCCGAACGACGGCCGGCGGCACTCCCGGCGGGTGAGATAGAGGTCGGTTCCATGCCGAACGTCGACCTGTCGGCGCGTGAGTACGGGGACGGCCGGGGAGTGCCGCTTGCCGTCCACGGACGGCAGACCACGGGAAGCCGCACCGGGCGCCCCACGCGATGAGGGCTCGGCCGGCATGCGCCGGCCGAGCCCTCATGCCGCCATGGTCGGGCCAGGGCGTCGTCCCTCTCCCGGCTACCCGGCGGTGGGGACGCCGAGCAGGGCCGACGCTTCCTGGAGCGGGGTGAGCCCGGGCGCCGGTGCTGTGGCAGGGAGGGCGCGGCAGGTGAAGCCGAGGCGCGTCATGGCCCGCAGGACCTCGCCGGCGGTGAAGTCACGGCGGTCCTGCCGGGTGATGACCTCGCCCACTTGCATGACGGGGTAGTGGCGGCGGCCGATGATCACGGACTCACCGGTGACCGGCTCGGGCCTGATGCCTTTCATCGACGCCACCACCCCGGTCTTGGACAGGTCGAACGCGAAACGGGCGATGACGCAGCGCATGGTGCCTCGCAGGAAGAGTGGGAAGCGATGGGACCGGTGGGCGACGGGTCAGCGTGAGCGCGTGAGAACACCCACGGCGCAGCCGTGCTCGTCGACGACAGGCACGGCCGCGAGCTGCCGGTGGCGCATGATGTGCTGTGCCTCGGTCATCTTGGTCATTGGCGAGGCGAACGGCCCGCCGTTACCGGCGACCTCCCGCAGGCGGACCCGATCGGTGTAGCCGTAGCCGTCACGGACGGCGGTGAGCTGGGCATGGGTGACCAGACTCGTGCACCGGCCGTCCTCGTCACAGACGACCAGATGCCCGGTACGGGCGCTGGCCATGACCGACAGGGCCACCTCGACGGTCATGTCGTCCCAGACCTGCGGTCCGGGCACGTCCATGGCGTCGGCCACCGTTCCGTGGGCGGATTCCGCAGGGCGTGGCAAGGCGTGTGCCAGGGTCAAGAAGTGCCTCCTGGAGAAGTGGATGGGCGGCGTGACGACACGGACTAGGCCACCGCGTCGTAGGCGGGCCGCCGCTGGGCCGTGCGGCGTGCCGCCCGGCCGGTGCGGCGGTCCTGAGCGGTGGCACGGCTGCGCCCCCCGCGGGAGGTGGGGGTGCCGTCCCTGCGTTCGGCAGCCGGTGCGGTGATGACGACCGGGATGCCCGAGGGGGTCTGCGCGCCGGTGATGCGGATCAGGTCGTCCCCGGACGGGTGGACCTCGGTGGTGTGCGGGCGGATTCCGGCGTGCTGCATGAGACGGGCCATGTCGCGGCGCTGGTTGGGCGTGACCAGCGTGACCACGATGCCGGACCGGCCGGCGCGGGCCGTGCGGCCACCCCTGTGGAGGTAGTCCTTGTGGTCGTTGGGCGGGTCCACGTTGACGACCAGGTCGAGGTTGTCGACGTGGATCCCGCGTGCGGCGACGTTGGTCGCCACCAGTACGGTCACGTGTCCCGTCTTGAACTGGGCCAGGGTCCGGGTGCGCTGCGGCTGCGACTTGCCGCCGTGCAGCGCGGCGGCGCGGACGCCGCTTCTGAGCAGGTGCTCGGTCAGCCTGTCGACGGCGTGCTTGGTGTCCAGGAACATGATCACCTGACCCTCCCGCGCCGCGATCTCGGTCGTCGCCTGGTGCTTGTCGGCGGCGTGCACGTGCAGCACGTGGTGCTCCATCGTGCTGACCGCGCCCGCGGAGGGATCCACGGAGTGGACCACCGGGTCGTGCAGGTAGCGGCGGACCAGCCGGTCGACGTTGCGGTCCAAGGTGGCCGAGAACAGCATGCGCTGCCCCTCGGGGTGCACCTGGTCCAGCAGCGCTGTGACCTGCGGCATGAAGCCCATGTCGGCCATCTGGTCGGCCTCGTCCAGGACGGTGACGGCGACCCGGTCCAGGCGGCAGTCGCCGCGCTCGACGAGGTCCCTCAGCCGGCCCGGCGTGGCGACGAGGACCTCCGACCCGTTGCGCAGCGCGCCGGCCTGACGGCCGATCGGCATCCCGCCGACCGCGGTGGCCAGCCGAAGCCTCATCGAACGGGCGTAGGGGGCAAGCGCGTCGGTGACCTGCTGGGCCAACTCCCGGGTGGGTACGAGCACCAGGGCCAGTGGCTGCCGGGGTTCGGCGCGCTGTCCGGCGGTGCGGGCCAGCAGCGCGAGGCCGAAGGCGAGGGTCTTGCCGGACCCGGTCCGCCCGCGGCCCAGCACGTCACGGCCGGCGAGGGAATTGGGCAAGGTCGCCGCCTGGATCGGGAACGGCACGGTCACGCCTTCGGCGGTGAGCGCGGCCAGCAGCGGCCGGGGCATGTCGAGATCGGCGAACGCCCCGGCGGCGGGCAGTGCCGGAGTCGCCGTGTCCGGCAGGGCGAACTCCCCCTGCGGTGCGGCGGGGCGACGGCGTCGGCCCCCGGAACGGCTCGGGTCGGTGAAACGGTCGTTCGTACGTGTACGGCTCATGCAGAACCTTCCTTGAAGCGGCCGCATCAAGGGATTCCGCTGCGATGAGCAGGACGGAGAATCGCAAGAATGGGCCAAGCAAATGCGATGGCGAATTCAGCCGGCGGGAGAAGTCCGCGGGCCGAGGCGCCGAACGGGTGGGGTGATCTGGTCCGCGTCCGAAAGACCGGGGTTACGGGCGTCGGGGAGCTCTGACGGATGTGCATCCGGAGCCTGACGGGAACGTCCGTTGCCGGCGGGATCGCGGCACCCTCAAAATCGTGGGACCAGTGAGGTCGTCACGGCGTCACCAGGGCAGGGTGCGTCCTGATGTGCAGCAAGCTGGGGCCCGCACCCAAGGTGCGGGCCCCAGCTGCGATGCGTGCGCTCGGCGTCAGGCGGGAACGATGTTCTCGGCCGTGGGGCCCTTCTGGCCCTGCGCGATGTCGAAGCTCACCTTCTGGCCCTCCTGCAGCTCGCGGAAGCCCTGGGCGGCGATGTTCGAGTAGTGGGCGAACACGTCAGCGCCGCCACCGTCCTGCTCGATGAAGCCGAAACCCTTTTCCGCGTTGAACCACTTCACGGTGCCAGTAGCCATGTGGTGCATCTCCTTTGGGGCAGTGCCCGGAATCCGTACTGTACGGACCCCGCGTCGCCGCGATGATTGCCCCGCCAGCAAATGAACCGGAATTTCGGGAACCACAACTGCAACTTATTCGAGAGTAGCATGGCGCGATCGGCTGTGCACGGTTAATAACCGGGCGCCGCCCTGGCGTGTGAGAAACCTCATCGCGCGTCGCGCTAATTTCTCACTTCGCGAGCACAGATATTCAGCTTCCCCGGACAATACCGTTCGGCATGTCGCGCCGCGCACCACGGCCCGGCGACGGTCGGCGCTCCGCCTCGCGTGCCCCCGCGCGCACGGCCGGATCCGGCGCGCCTGGAGGCGGGCCTCCACGGGGCGGCCCGCGGGCGGCCGACGATCCGGTCGGCGTGGCGGGATGGAAACGCATCACCGCCAGCGTTAGACAGATCTGTCCAGGGAAAATGAACAGACCGGTCTACTCAAGATGGGGACGGTGGCATGCCCGAGCAGCCCACCTCGCAGGACCGCGGCAACGTGGTCACCACGCCGGCGGCCGATGCCGGCCCGGTCGGCGCGGAGACAGGGGGCCCGGCCCCGCTCACCTCGGCAGCGCCCAAGCGGAGAGGGCGCGTCGCAGGCGGCGTACTGCCTCAGCGCGCGGCCTTCTACCTCCTGGCGTCGATCGTCGTGTCGTTCCTGGCGGGCTCAAGCGCCCCCACCCCGCTCTACGCGGTCTACCAGGCGGAGTGGGGCTTCAGCCCGGTGACCACCACGCTGGTGTTCGGCGTGTACGCGATCGCGGTCCTGGTCTCGCTGCTCACCCTGGGACGGCTGTCGGACCACCTGGGCCGCCGCCCGGTCCTGCTCGCGGCCCTCGCCGCACAGGCGGCCGCGATGGTGGTGTTCGCGACGGCCCACGGCGTGCCGGAACTGATGGTCGGCCGGGTGGTCCAGGGACTGTCCACCGGTGCCGCGCTGGGCGCGATCGGGGCCGGGATGCTGGACATCGACCGCCGCCGCGGGACCGTCGCCAACTCCTTCGCCCCCGGTCTCGGCACCGCCACCGGCTCTTTGGCGTCGGCGTTCCTCGTGCAGTACCTTCCCGCGCCGACACACCTGGTCTACCTGGCCCTGCTCGTCGTGATGGCGGTGCAGGCACTGGGCGTCGTCCTGATGCGGGAGACCCTCACACCCACCCCGGGCGCGCTCGCCACCCTGGTCCCGGACGTGAAGCTCCCGAGGACCGTGCGGCGCGCGGTGCTCAACGCCGCCCCGGTCCTGTTCGCGGTCTGGGCCCTCGCGGGCTTCTACGCCTCCCTGGGCCCGGCGCTCGTGCGGACCCTGACCCATTCCACGTCGGCCGTCTACGGCGGACTGGCCCTGTTCGTCCTGGCCGGGGTGGCCGCGGCCGCCACCCTCGTCCTGCGTACGGCACCCGCCCGCGGCGTCATGGTCGGCGGAATCATCAGCCTCGTCGTCGGCGTCGGCCTCACCCTGGTCTCGGTGCAGAACGGCTCGCCCGCCCTGTTCTTCACCGGTTCGGCCATCGCCGGCATCGGCTTCGGCAGCGGCTTCCAGGGCGGCATCCGCACCGTGATCCCGCTGACGGCCGCCCACGAACGTTCCGGAGTGCTGTCCCTGCTCTACGTGGTGTCCTATCTGGGGATGGGAGTGCCGTCGGTGATCGCCGGCTACCTCGTCGTCCACGCCGGTGGCCTGCTCGCCACCGCCCGCGAGTACGGCGCGGCCGTCATCGTCCTGGCACTGCTGGCCCTGCTCGGTCTGCTGACGGAACGGCGCAGCAGCCGTTCGCGACCCGTGATTGCCTAAAGTGAGCCTCGAGGCCCGGACGATGGCACGAACCAGCAGGGAGGCTGCGATGGTTGCCGACAGCACCAGGGCGCACGACGCGCGCGCCGAGGTCAAGGCTCCGGCACGCGAGCGTCTGCTGTCCGCCGCCAACGAGCTCTTCTACGCCGAGGGTGTGCAGAGCGTCGGGATCGACCGGATCATCGAACGCGCCGGGGTGGCCAAGGCCTCCCTCTACAACACGTTCGGCAGCAAGGACGAGCTGGTCCACGCGTACCTGAAGTCCCGGCACGCCGCCACCTCCGCCCGCCTCCTGGCCGCCCTCGAGCGCTTCGAGAACCCCCGCGACCGGCTGCTCGGCGTCTTCGACGCGCTGTCGGAATCCTTCAAGGGCCCCAGCTACCGCGGCTGCGCGTTCATCGCGGCGAGCGCGGAGGCCGAGCCGGGCAGCAGCACCGAACAGGCCTCCAACGACTACCGGGCATGGGTACGGAGCCTGTTCACCGACCTCGCCCGGCAAGCCGGCGTTCCCGACCCGGAGACCCTCGGCCGCCGTCTGCACCTGCTCTACGACGGGTGCGCGGTCTCGGTCCGCATGGACGGCGACCCCGGCGCCGCCGCCGCGGCCCGGGCCACAGCCGAGGTCCTCCTGGACGCCGCCCTGACCCCGGCGCCGCAGGCCGACCACCGGGGCTGAGGCGTACAGCAGCGGTTCCTCGCCGTCCGCTACGAGGCGGACGTTCGCATCGCGGCTCGGTCGGAGTCGCTGCGCAGGACGCAGAATTCGTTGCCCTCAGGGTCGGCAAGGACCGCCCAGCCGGCGCCGTCGGGATTCCGGAGATCGGCGACCATGTTGGCACCGAGGCCCAGCAGCCGTTCCACCTCCTGCTCGCGCGAGGTCTCAGGGCGCAGACACAGATGGATCCGGTTCTTGACCTTCTTGGGCTCGGGCACCTGGTTGAAGTACAGCACCGGGCCCTCCGCGAGCATCACCTGAGTCTCGCGGTCACCCGGCTTGTCCTCGGGATGCAGCGGACGCCCGGTCACCCCGCTCCAGAACCGGGCCAACTCGTAGGCATCCGCGCAGTCAATCGCCACGTTCTGCAAGACCGAAACCATGCGCGCAAGCCTTCCCGACCCCCACCCCGGAACGCCACCGAGTTCTCAGGCGGACGGCCGCCGGCGGCGGCCAGGGGGCTGAGGACGTCGCGGCACGTACGGTCTGGGCCCGGTGGGCCTCGTCGTTTTCGGCGTTGACCGCCTCAGCACTCTTCCGCTGTCCGAACAGCGGCTCAGCGGTAGTCCTCGGGGTGGCCCTGCATCCAGCGGTTGATCCGGTCGCGCGTCGCCACGAGTTCGTCCTGGTGCGCCTTGAGGTTCTCGAAGGAGGTGTCCGCGCCGAGGAGGTCGCGCAGATCCGTCATCCAGGCGAGGGGCTCGCGGAAGTGGCCGGGGCCTTGGGGATCGGCCTTCATCGCGGCGTCGAGTTCGACGAGTTCGTCGTGCACCCGGGTCAGGAAGTACTCGCACTCGCCCCGGGACGTGGTGGCGGTGCAGCCGGAGTGGTAGGTGGCCTGCAAGGTGGCGAAGGCGTCGCGTACCTTCTCCACCGGTCCCGCCGGCTCGGCGTCCGAAGCAGACGCGGACGCGGACGCCGAAGCGGCCGCCGGCGCGGGGGTGCCGCCGGCTGCCCGGTCCGTGCCGGTGTCCGATGGGGCAGAGCACGACAGCAGCAGCGCGGCGAGCGGGAGGACGAGCAACGTGGCGCCGGGCAGGCGTCGTCCGGGTTCTTTGATCATGGCGGGTACGACGTACGCCGGGACCGTACGGTTCCCGACGGCATACGGGAAACCGCCGTGACTACTGCTGCAGGGCGTAGCGGAAGACGCGGGAGTCCCGTACCTCGAAGCCGAGCCGCTCGTACAGCCGGTTCGCCGCCTGCCGAGAGGGGCGCGAGGTGAGATCCACCGTGCGGGCTCCCGCCGCGTCGGCCAGGCGCACCGCCTCCTCGGTGAGGGCGGCCCCGACGCCGTAACCGCGGGCGGCCTCATCGACCACCACGTCCTCGATCCAGGCCCGCATCCCGGTCGGGAGGGGAAACAGGACCAGCGTGAGCGTCCCGACGACACGGCCGTCGACCCGCGCCACCAGCACCGTGTTCGCCTCTGCGGCCAGGAGCCGTCGGAGCGTCTCGTGGGTCAGCGGCGCGGCGCTGCGGGACAGTTGGGGCAGCAGGCGGGTGAACGCCTCGACCATCTCGTCGTCCGCCTCGCGGACGACCGCAACCTCAAGACTCATGATCCGGTTCCTATCCAGGCTGTCACGGCACCGGACGGCCTCGGCGACGCCCGGAGGTGCGGCCTCGTACGGCCACCGCACCAGTCTTCTCACGATCGGCCCGGGCGGCCATTCCTGCTCATCCAGACGTGGGCGGGGCTGTCGGTGCCACGATCGAGCCGTCCGGCCGCGGGACGGCCGGGCGATTCAGGGGGCCCCGGTCCCGGCGACCGGGTGCCGCCCGTGTGGTCCTGCTGCTTCCGCCTTCCCTGCGCTCAGCCGCCGTCCTCGTCGTCCCCGGTCATGTCGTACTCGTCCACGTCGAGCTCGGCGCCCGTGGCGCTGAGGAAGTCCAGGACGTCGCGGTCCAGATGCCAGCCGAACAGGTTGGGGGCATCCGCGTGATCGGGCTGGTCAGGGTCGGTGTCGTTGTGGTGGCGTACGACCTGGAGAACCGCTCCGCCGCCGTGGTCGGCCAGGCGGCTGGCGAGGTCGGCGATGCGGTCCGTATGGGGCTGGAGCCTGTTGAGAACGCGGGCGATCTGCTCGTCGACGCACAGGTTGGGTTCCCGGCAGACGGCCTTCCAGTAGTGGTTGACCGGAATCGCTCTCGGTGTGGTGCGTCTGCTGCCGCGAATGGACACGTCGTCAGGAGCGATGCCCAGGTGCGCGGTCATCTCATCTGCCGAGGTATGCCGGCTGAACAGCGCGAAATAGGCGTACTGGCCAAGAGGCATCCCGGGAGGACAGCCGCGCGGGAGGCGGGCCGAGCAGGATTATTCGGTGCCCGGGGCCGGGCGTCACACGCCGCGATCCCCCTTCCAGGAGTGAACGCATGCGCCCGGCACCACGGCGTCAGTCACCGTCGCGGTGGTACGCGGCGAGGAGGAAGGTCCAGATCTCGCTGATGGTGGGGAAGCAGGCGACGGCGTGCCGCAGCCGCTTGAGGGGGATCTCGCCCGCGACGGCGACGGTCGCGGAGTGCAGCAGTTCACTGACCCCGTGGCCGACGAAGGTCACCCCGAGCAGGACCTCGCGGTCGGTGTCGACGACCATCCGGGCGTGACCGCGGTAGCCGTCGGCGTAGAGGTTGGCGCCCTGCGCGGCGGTGAAGTCGAGGTCGACGACCTTGACGGGGAGACCGGCCGCCGCGGCCTGTGCTGCGGACAGGCCCACGGCGCCGGCTTCGGGGTCGGTGAAGAAGACCTGCGGTACGGCGTGCTGATCGGCCGTGGTGGCGTGGTCGCCCCACGGGGCGTCGTCCAGGGGACGGCCGGCGGCACGCGCGCCGATGGCGTCGCCGGCGGTGCGCCCCTGGTATTTGCCCTGGTGGGTGAGGAGGGCGCGGTGGTTGACGTCGCCGAGCGCGTACAGCCACTCGCCCGGGATCTCGCGGACCAGGCACGTGGTGTCGGCGTCCAGCCAGGACCCCGGGGTGAGGCCCACGGTGTCCAGACCGATGTCGTCGGTCAGCGGGGCGCGTCCGGTGGCGAACATGATCTCGTCCGCTTCCAGTTCACTGCCGTCGTCCAGGATGCAGGTGACCGGCCCGGCGGGGTCGGGGCGGCGCAGGGAGGTCACCCGGACGCCGATGCGGACCTGCGCGCCGGCGTCGGTCAACCCGGCTGCGACGAGTTCGCCGGCGAAAGGCTCCATCCGGGGGAGCAGAGGACGCCTGGCGAGGAGGGTGACCTGGGAGCCCAGGCCCTGCCAGAGGGTGGCCATCTCCACCCCGACCCCGCCACCGCCGACGACGATCAGGCGGCCGGGGACGGTGCTGGAGTCCGTGCCGTGCCGGTTGGTCCACGGCCGGGCTTCCCCGATGCCGTCGATGTCGGGCAGCACCGGGCGGCTGCCGGTGGCGATGGCGACCGCGTGCCGCGCCGCAAGGGTGTGGCGGGAGCCGTCCGCCGCGGTGACGGTCACCTTCCGCGGCCCGTCGAGCCGGCCGTGGCCGCGGAAGAGGTCGGCGCCGATGGACTTCACCCAGCGCGCCTGGCCGGTGTCGTCCCAGTCGGTGACGTAGTGGTCCCGGCGGGCGAACACCCTGCCGGTGTCCAGCGACCCGGTCACGGCCTGCCGGGCGCCGTCGACCCGCCGCGCGTCGGCGACGGCGATGACCGGGCGCAGCAGCGCCTTGCTGGGCACGCACGCCCAGTACGAGCACTCCCCGCCCACCAGTTCCCGTTCCACCACGGCCACCGAGAGTCCCGCGGCGCGGGCGTGTTCGGCTACGTTCTGCCCGACCGGGCCGGCTCCCAGCACGATCACGTCGTAGGTGCCGTGATCCTGGATCCCGGATGCTTCGGTCATTGCTGCCTCACTTCGTTTTCGGTGCTGATCCGCAGGTGGCATCGCGGAGCGTCCTACGACCGGACGCGCAGCGAATACAAGAAGACATCACGCATCATGCGGGCGCGCCACTGGATGAGAATGTCCCTCGTCGCGATCCCATGCCTTCCCTCCTGACGGCCGACCTGCCAATTGGGTGGCCACCGTCCCGACGCCACGTGCAGTACGGCCGCCTTGCGGGCGGAAGAGCATCGGGCCTACGGGCCCAGTGTCGCAGCACCGGTCCGCCGCTGTGCGGATGCCTGGGGAGAATTCCATTCGATTTACTTGTGTCCGGGTTTCACCATCCGAATGGCACGCACATCGCAGTTCGCGGCCCGGACGCGACGCCGACGGACCGGCAGAGCATCCCTGTGCCGTCCACAGTGGCGAACGACTGCTCGACCGGGCTCTGCCGGATGGCGCGGAGCCACCGATCGGCTTGAGATCTCCCTTGTGTGGACACTTTTTGAGCGAAGGCGAAGAATGGGCGATGGAAATCCGATGAATTGGGCGGCATCGCGGATGGCGGGATGAGCGCCGGAAATCGCAGATCGGAGAGGAGGACGGAATGGCAACGGATCCCATGAAGGGCGAGCAGGCATCGCTGGTTCTGGTCCACGCGGCCTGGGCGGACGGGTCCAGTTGGTCCCGGGTGATCACAGCGCTGCGGGCGAAGGGAGTGCAATGCCACGCCGCGCAGTTGTCGTTGACTTCCGTCGAGGACGATGTGGCCGCGGTGGAGAGGACGATCGAGCGGGTGGCGGCCGGCTCTGTGGCCCTGGTGGGCCACGCGTACTCGAGCGCTGTCATCAGTTCTGTGCGAAGCGACCAGGTGACGGGGCTGGTGCACGTGACCGGTCTGACACCGGCCGAGAAGGAGACCGTCGCCGACGTCTTCCACCGGGCGGCGCCTGACCCCAGGGCTCCCGCGCTCGAACCCGACGCGCACGGCTATGTGTGGCTTCCCGACACCGCGTTCGCGGAGGTCTTCGCTCAGGACGCCTCGCCGGAGGACCAGGCGGTACTGGCTGCCGTGCAACGGCCGATCGCAGCAGTGTGCATCGGCACGCCACTGGGACGCCCGCTGTGGGCCGACCTGCCGAGTTGGTACGTCGTGGCGGAGAAGGACCGCATGATCTCGCCCGGGACGCAGCGGTTCCTGGCCGAGCGGATGAACGCCCACGTGCGGTCCCTCCCCAGCGGACACGTACCGATGGTGACCGCGGCCGCATCCTTGGCGGCCCTGCTGCACGAGGCGGCTTGCGAACTGCGTTGACCATCAACGGCGTCCGGGCCCCGGACGCCGGCGCACCGGGCGATCACGCCCTCCCTCGTCCGGGGCCGTGACGCAAGTCACGGTCAACGCAGGACCTGCGCAGCCCACTTGGCGTCTGGCTGGTGTGAGACCGCGCAGGAAAGCACTGGACGAGCTCGACGAGGAACGCCTCCTCCGTCTGGTGGCCAAAGGCGACCGCGGGGCGTCCGACCCACCGGCCGCACTCCCTGCGAATGCCGTAGCGGCGCGCCACACCGCCAGGTGGGTCTCCTGCGGGACTTCGGCGACGATCTGCTCGTCCGCGCACTTGTGGCGGAGACCGGCGGTACGGTCACGGCCTGGCGCTCGACCTGAGCCGGCCGGCCGACATCGCCGCCGCGCTCGAGCCGGTGCGGCACGTGGACCGGGTGGCTCTGGTCGGCATGGTCCGCGACATGAACACGGCCCGCACCTATGACGTCGCCACGGCGACGACGCTGGCCACGACGAAGATCGTCGGCTACACGACCGTGGTCGCCTCGCTGTATCCGCGGATGTCCGCGGACGCCTCGGTACTGTTGTTCGGTGGCATGGCCAAGGACTTCCCGTACCCGGGTTCGACCACGCTGACGGCGGTCAGTGGCGCCGTGCAGGGTCTGGTGCGTACGCTGAGCGTCGAACTGGCACCGGTGCGGGTGAACTCGCTGCACCCGTGGGCCATCGCGGACAGCCCGTTCGTCGCGGGCAACGAACAATTGCAGGACTCCGCCCGGAAGATGACGCTCACCGGACGGCTCGCCACCATGGCGGACATCGTCGACGGTTGCCTTTTCCTTCTCGAGAACCCGATGGCCAACGCCATTGATCTCACCTTGAACGGTGGTATCGCCTGACGCCATAGGCCGCACCGCTGTGCGGTCGGTGATGCGCCGGCGGCGAGCAGCCCCGGGACCGTTCGGAGCGGCCCGGGGCGTGCCGTCGGGCTGGTGAATTGCCGTGGAAGTTTCGCCGACGTTCTGCCGAACCGGCCGGTGCTGGACGGCGTTTCTTTGATGCAGGTCACATGGCCGGGCTTCTGGACCGAGGTACAGTTAGTTGACCGTTAAACCAGTTCTGATGGGTGTGCTTGTCGATGACCGAGAATCGTCCGAACTCGTCTTCCGAGACCGCGAATGCCGGTGTCCTGATGCAGATGCTCAGCGGCTACTGGGTGACTCAGATCGTCCGGGCCGCAGTCGAGCTTTCCCTTCCGGACCATCTGGCTGATGGGCCCCTTGCCGCAGAGGACATAGCCGAGCGCGAGGCCAGCGATCCCGCGACCACCTACCGGCTGCTGCGTGCTTGCGCTTCCCTCGGCCTGGTGGCCTACGAGGGCGAGCGCCGGTTCTCCGGTACGCCCCTGAGCCGGCTGCTCCGTAGCGGGGTGCCGAACACCCTGCGGGAGGTGGCCCTCACGTGGGGCGGTCCCTCCCACTGGCGTGCCTGGGAGCGGTTCCCGGAGGCCGTCCGCAAGGGCGGCACCCAGATCGAAAGCGCGCTCGGCACGGACTTCTTCACCTACCTCGGCGACAACCCTGCCGAGGCGGAACTCTTCTCGGTCGCCATGTCCGGCATGGCGGAACGGCTGAACGGCGACCTCACCGAGGCGCTCGACACCACCGGCGCCACGGTCGCGGTCGATGTCGGCGGTGGCACGGGGGCGCTCGTGCAGGGGCTCCTGCTGGCGAACCCGGACCTCCGAGGGCAGAGCCTGGACCTGCCCCACGCCGCTGCCGGGGCGCAGGCGGCAGCCGAGAAGCGGGGGGTGGGTAACCGGTTCACCGCGGTCACCGGAGACTTCTTCGAGTCCGTCCCGCCGGCCGACCTGTACCTGCTCAAGATGGTTCTGCACGACTGGAACGACGCCGACTGCGTCAAGATCCTCGAGAACTGCCGTGCTTCCGCACGGCCGGGCGCGCGGGCCGTGGTGGTGGAGAACGTGATCGGGGAGATCGGAGCGCCCGGCTTCGAGCCCCTTGCGGACATGCACATGCTCGCGATGCTGTCGGGGCAGGAGCGTGACCTCCCCGAGTTCGACGCGCTCTTCGCCGCATCCGGGTGGCGGCGCACCGCCGTCACCCCGACGGGATTCCAGTTCAAGATCATCGAGCTGGAGGCGGTCTGAGACTCCGGAACTCCCGCCTCCCGCGCCAGACGACGGGAACCAGCCGACCGGCCCCCACCGCTCCCTGCGGTGGGGGCCGGAGGCATGAGCCGTGAAACCGGCCTCCTACTCGGTGCGCAGGGCCGTGGCGGAACGGGCCCTGGCGGCCCAGCCGGCGGGCAGCAGCGCGCCCAGGGTGGCGATGAGCAGGCCGCCGAGCGCGAGCGGCAGCAGTTCGGCCCCGTGGTAGACGGCGATGACGGAACCGGGCAGGCGCAGCCCCACGCTGTCGCCCATCGCGGGGATGACCCAGCCGTGCAGGGCCACGCCCAGCGGAACGCCCAGGACGCCCGCGACCAGTCCGGTCACGACGACCGAGGTGATGACCATCGCGACGGTCTGACGGGGGGTCATGCCGAGCGCCTTGTGGACACCGAGCTCCCGGACGCGCTCGCGGGTGTCGAGCAGTACCCCGTTGAGCACGCCGAGCGCGGCGACGGCGACGAGCATCAGCGTGAGGACCACGGACAGCGCGTTGAGCGTGACGACCATGTCGCTGCCCGAGTCGAGCCCGCCGGCCCGGGCGGTGACCCCCAGCGGTCCCAGGTGCTTGTTCAGCGCCTTGACGTAGCCGGTCACGTCCGTGCCCGGCGCGACCGCGATGTGATGGCTCGTCTCCGTCAGGCCGGGACGCGCGGACGCCAGGGTCGAGGTGTCGGTGAAGACCTGCATGCCGCCCTTGCGGGTGTCCAGGACCTCACCGACGATCCTGACCGTGACCGGCTCGGCCAGGCCGTCCAGGGTGACGGTGTCGCCGGTGCGGGTGCCGGTGGCGGTCAGGAACGGGGTCGGGACCACGGCCTCGCCGGGCCCGTCGATCCATCGGCCCGAGACCATCGTGTAGCCGCCCCAGGAGGCGTCGCCGGTGAAGGCGATCACGTCGACGGTGCCCGTCAGGCCGGACACGGTCGCCCGTACCGTCGCGGCGCTGTAGTACCTCCCGGTTCCCACGGCGGTCCCGATGGCCCGCACGACCGCGGCGGGATCGGCCGAGGGCCGGGCGGGCCGCTTCCCAGGGACGGGGCCTTGAGGCCCGAAGTCCGGCAAGGGCGCGGGTACGACGACATCGGCGGCGTCGTGTGCCCTGGCTTTCATCACCTGGCCGAGCGAGGCGCTCATCCCCACGGTGAATGTGACGGCGACGGCGCCGAACAGGATCGCCGTGCCCATGGCCAGCGCGCGGGCGGGCCGCACGAAGGGCCGGACCAGGCCCAGGGCCACCGGCTGCGGCAACGGCAGCCGTCCCGCCAGACGTGCCGCCCACCGGCCGCGCCCTGCCGAACCGGTACGCCCCACCTCGAGCGCGTCGACCGTACGCAGCCGGCCGGCCCGCCAGGCACTCGCCCACGCGGTGGCCGCCACCAGGACGAGCACCCCGGCGATCACCGCCAGGTCGACCCAGGGCGCGACGGCCAGGGACGCAGTGCCGTACACCTCCCCGGTCTCGGCCAGCACGGGGACGGCGAGCAGGTGGCCGGCGAGGACACCGAGGGCCGTGCCGACGGCGGCCGGGATCAGCGCCTGCCCCACGTAGGCCCGTACGACCTGGGCCGGGGTGAAGCCGAGGGCCTTGAGGATGCCGATGCGGCGCGTCCCCATGCCGACGGCCGACGCGACGACGTTGCCGACGATGAGCACCGACATGACCAGGCCCAGGGCGCCGAACGCGACGAGGAACGGGACGTAGAGGGCGGTGTCGCGCTCGACGGTCTTCTTGACGGTGAGCCATGACTGTTCGCCGACGGCCGATCCCGGCGGCAGGGCTCCCGTCACGGCCTTGCCGCCCGCGGTGATCTGCGCGGCGGTGCCCGCGTCGGTGAAGCGGTACAGCATCTGGTAGCCGCCACTGCCGGGCGCGGTGAGCGCCGGCATCTGGGACGGAACCACCCAGGCGTCGGCGGTCTGGGTGACCGAACGGGCCACACCGACGACCGTCAGCGCCAGGCCGCCGGACAGATCGGGGAAGGTGATCTTCATGCCCATGGTCGGGACGAGGGAGGAGTCGGCGGACAGCACGATCTCGCCGTCGCGCGTGGGCCACCGCCCGTCGAGCAGCGACACCTCGTCCACGTCACGGCCGGCATCGCCCCGGCCGACCACGGTCATCGGCCACCCGGGGCCCGCCCCGTCGGACCGCGGGGTGACCGTCGCCGTACGGAACGGCCCGGCCGCACCGCTCACCCCTTCGGCGTCCCTGGACGCCGACAATTGCCCGGCGTTCACCTTGCCCGCGTCGAACCGCACGGACAGGTGCGCGCCGTGCTGCCTGGCGAAGGCGTCCTCGAAGGGCGCGCCGGACACCACGAGCAGCGATCCGCCGAGGACGGAGGCCGCCACCGCCATCATCGTGGCGAGCCCGATCACCAGGGTCTGCACCCTGCGGCGTCTCACCCCCGAGCGCACCACCGCACCGAGCGCGCTCATCGGACGGCCTCCGGGGCCACGGCCTGCGATCGGACGTCCTCGGTGATCCGGCCGTCGGCGATCCGGACCGTACGGCCTGTGCAGGACCGGGCCAACGCCAGGTCGTGGGTGACCACGACGATGGTCTGGCCCTCGGCGTTGAGGCCGGCGAGCAGCCTGCTGACGTCCTGTCCGGCCGCCGTGTCCAGGGCTCCGGTCGGCTCGTCGGCCAGGAGCAGCGCCGGCCGGTTCATCAACGCCCGGGCCACCGCGACGCGCTGCCGTTCACCGCCGGACAGCCGCCCCGGGCAGGCGCGGGCGTGCCGGTCGATGCCGAGCAGTTGCAGGAGTTCCGCCGCGCGGCGATCCGCCGCGCCACGTGCCATGCCCGCCAGGCGCGCCGGCAGGACGACGTTGTCGGTGACGGTCAGATCGTCGAGCAGGTTGAAGAACTGGAAGATCATGCCGATCTTCGACCGCCGGAACAGCGCCGATCCGGCCTCGCCCAGCTGGTCCACCCGCACCCCGTCCACGGTGACGGTCCCCGTGTCGGGCCGGTCCAGGCCCGCGATCAGATTGAGCAGCGTGGACTTGCCGCTGCCGGAGGGGCCGAGGATCGCGACGGCCTCGCCGGGCCGCACGGTCAGCGCCGCCTCGTGCAGGGCGGGCGGGCCGTCGTCGTATCGGCGGCTCACCTCGCGCAGTTCGATCACCGGCACGGTCATGAAGGGCTCCTCGGGTCGGGGCGGTCGGCTGCGTGAACGCTAGGAGCGGGCCCGGCCCGCACGCGTCGCCCACCCGGACCCATTGCGGTACCGCGCTGGGACGATCCCCGGAAACGTCATCCCTGCGATGTAGGCGGGTGATGTACCGGGGGCGCCGGGAATGACCACCGGGACGGACTCCGCGGGTCCGCGCGGCCGCGACAATGAACCGGTGATGGACGCAACTACGACGCGGGAGCGGCTGCGGGAGGCCGCCCGCCGCACGGTCCGCGACGCCAGGCTCCCGAGCGGTCCACCGCTGCGGCCCACACGGCGCGCCTGCTACTTCGACCTGCTGCTGACCCTGGTCATCGGGATCTCCACCGTCTACTACGGCATCGACAACGCCGACAACGTCGTGACGCGGGAGATCGCACCCGGCGTGGTGCGGGTCGTACCGCGCCCGTCCGGCCCCGGCGGCATGGCCTTCATGGTGACCCTCGCGGCCGTCGCCTCGGGTGCCCTGGCCCTGCGCCGCCGCTACCCGCTCGCCGTGCTGTGCGTCGTGACGGCCGCGACCCTGGCGACACCGCAGAGCGTCCTGCGGCTGACCTTCTACGCGTTCGTCATCGCCGTCTACAGCGCAGCCGTGTTCAGCCCGTACCGGGTGGCGACCCTGGCGGCGCTGCCGGTGTCGGTCGTCCTGGTCGGCACGTCGGGGAACTCGGTGACCCCGATCGTCCCCAACGAGTACATCGCCCTGCTGATCCTGGTCCCGATGGCCGTGGCCGCCGTCGGACTGCGCACCTGGAAGCTCCGCACCGACGAGGGCCGCACCCGGCTCTCCGCGCTGGAACGCGAGCAGGGCGAGGCGCTGCGCCGGGCCGTCGAGCACGAGCGGGCCAGGATCGCCCGCGAACTGCACGACGTCGTCACGCACAACGTCAGCGTGATGATCATCCAGGCGGGCGCCGCCCGCAAGATCATGGAAACCTCAGCCGAACAGGCCGGCGAGGCACTGCTCGCCGTCGAGGCGGGCGGCCGGGCGGCCATGACCGAACTGCGCCACGTCATGGGACTGCTCACCATGGCCGAGCAGGGCGAGGAGACGGACGGAGCCGCGGACCTGGACCTGGCCGGCACCTCGGCGGAGTTGGCCCCGCAACCTGGCCTGGACCAGCTGGAATCGCTGGTCGGACGGGTCCGCGACACCGGACTGCCCGTCGACCTGACCGTCACCGGCCCGCCCCGCCC
>NZ_JARAVO010000379.1:0-5827 GCF_033792805.1 Streptomyces sp. PA03-1a | reverse complement strand
ATGGGGGTCCCCCCGGCCGAAGGCTGGGGGAGGCGGAGGGCGGGAGAACCGCCCGCCGCAGGCGCAACGCACCCGCACGCAGTCACCGGGCAGCCCGGCGCAGCCGCCCGCAGGCGCAAACGACCCGCACGCAACGACCTGGCGCGAACGACACGCCCCGCCGACAGGTTTGCACGCGGCGCGGACGGGCCAAGCCTTACGGGGGAGGTGACCGCGCGCATGGACACCACGGACGTCGTCGTCATCGGCGCCGGAATCGTCGGCCTCGCGACCGCGTACGCGCTCACGCGCACCGCCCCCGGCACGTCCGTCCTGGTCCTGGACAAGGAGGACGGCCCCGCCCGCCACCAGACCGGCCACAACAGCGGCGTGATCCACAGCGGCATCTACTACCGCCCCGGCTCCCTCAAGGCGCGGTACGCGACGCAGGGCGCCGCCGAGATGGTGAAGTTCTGCGCCGGCAACGACATCCCGCACGACGTGACGGGCAAGCTGATCGTCGCCACGGAGCGGGACGAGCTCCCCCGGCTGCACGCCCTCGTCCAGCGGGGGCGGCAGAACGACATCCCGGTGCAGGAGCTGGGCCCGGCCCGGATCGCGGAGCGGGAGCCGCACGTACGCGGCCTGGCGGCGATCCACGTCGGCACGACGGGGGTCTGCGACTTCACCGCGGTCGCCGCGGCCATGGCCCGCCTCACGACCGAGGGCGGCCGCGCCGACGCGCGCATCGCGTACGGCACGGAGGTCCGCGCGATCCACCGCGACGGGCCGAGCGTGATCGTCGAGCCCCACGACGGCCCGCCCGTCCGGGCCAGGGCGCTGGTGAACTGCGCCGGCCTGCACTGCGACCGCATCGCGCGCATGGCCGGGGAGGACACCTCCGGCGTCCGCATCGTGCCGTTCCGCGGCGAGTACTACGAGCTGCGCCCGGACCGCGCCGACCTCGTCCGCGGACTGGTCTACCCCGTCCCCGACCCCGCGTTCCCGTTCCTCGGCGTGCATCTGACCCGCGGCTTCGACGGCTCGGTGCACGTCGGCCCGAACGCCGTCCCCGCCCTGGCCCGCGAGGGCTACCGGCGGCGCACCGTGCGCCCGCGCGACCTCGTCGAGACGGCCACGTTCCCCGGCACCTGGCGGATCGCCCGCCGCCATTGGCGCTACGAGGCCGGCGAGATCCGCCGGTCGCTGTCGAAGCGGGCCTTCGTGGAGTCCGTGCGGCGGCTGCTGCCCGCGGTGACCGCCGACGACATGGTGCCGGCCGAGGCCGGGGTGCGGGCGCAGGCCGTGCTGCGCGACGGGACGCTCGTCGACGACTTCCTCATCACGGGCGACGGGCCCTTCGTCCACGTGCTGAACGCCCCCTCGCCCGCCGCGACGGCCTCGCTGCCGATCGGCCGGGAGATCGCCCGCAGGGCACTGGCGGTGCTGGGGCGTACGTAAAATCGACGCATCATGTCGAAGCCCCGCACCCCCCACTTCCCGGGCGGCCCCGCCTCCCACCCGCATCCGGACGCGCACACCGAGCAGCGCATCCGCACCTTCCACCCGCGCCGCGGCCGGGTCACCCACGGCCAGCGGGCGGCGCTCGAGCGGCGCTGGGCGGACTGGGGCGTCGACCTCGACGGCACGCCGCTGGACCTGGACAAGCTCTTCGCCGACGCGGACCTCGCCCCGGACCGCCCGGTGGTCCTGGAGATCGGCTTCGGCATGGGCGACGCCACCGCCGCGATGGCCGCCGCCGACCCGGGCACCGGCATCCTCGCCGCGGACGTGCACACCCCCGGCCAGGGCAACCTCGTCCACCTCGCCGAGCGCGAGGGCCTGCGCAACGTCCGGGTCGCCAACGGCGACGCCGTCGTCCTGCTGCGCGACATGCTCGCCCCGGGTTCGCTGGCCGGCCTGCGGGTCTACTTCCCCGACCCCTGGCCCAAGGCCCGGCACCACAAGCGCCGCATGATCCAGCCGGAGTTCGTGGCGCTCGCCGTGTCACGGCTGCGGCCCGGCGCGACCGTGCACTGCGCGACCGACTGGGAGCCGTACGCCGAGCAGATGCTCGAGGTGCTGACGGCGGAGCCCGGCCTGGCGAACGCCTACCCCACCGGCAGCGGCTACGCCGAGCCGCGTCCGGCCTTCCGCCCGATGACCAAGTTCGAGCGCCAGGGGATCGCCAAGGGCCACGTCGTCCACGACCTGCTCTTCGAGCGCCGCTGAACGTCCGGCCGGGCGGTACGCAGGGCGGTTATCCGTAACACCATCGCGCCACGCGGCCACCGCCCCGTAAGGTCATTGGGTGTCCTCGTACTCGCATTCGCCAGACTCGCCCCTCCCGAGCCCGGCGGCCCGGCCGGCCGTACCCGAGTATCCGGATCACCAGCAGCAACCGCAGTTCGCACTGCCCGCCCCCGGGCAGTGGCACTACAAGCCGCGCCGGCACTTCTGGGAGAACCGGACGTTCCGGCTCGTGGTGCTCTTCTCCGTCCTGGCGCTGTGCGGGGTGATCATCCTCGCGCTGGTGCGCCGGCAGACCGGCACGGAGGGCCTCCTGGTCGGCCTCCTCCTGGCGGTCCTGCCGGTCCCGCTCCTCGGCGGGGCCTTCCTGTGGCTGGACCGGGTGGAGCCGACCCCGCTGCGCGACGCGGTCTTCGCCTTCGCCTGGGGCGCGTGCGCCGCCACGCTGGTCGCCATCCTCGCCAACGAGTACGCGACCGAGCTGCTCGCCACGACCTTCACGGCCAGCGACTCGCAGAGCGACATCTGGGGCGCCACCTTCGTCGCCCCCGTCGTGGAGGAGAGCGCCAAGGGCGCCGCCGTCCTGCTGCTCTTCCTCTTCCGCCGCCGTGACTTCACCGGGATCGTCGACGGCGTCGTCATAGCCGGACTCACCGCCACCGGCTTCGCGTTCACCGAGAACATCCTCTACCTGGGCTCCGGCTTCGCCGAGGACCAGGCGTACGGGACCGACGGCGGGCTGGGCACGACCGCGGCGATGTTCGTCGTCCGGATCGTCATGACGCCCTTCGCGCACCCGCTGTTCACCTCGCTCACCGGTATCGGCTTCGCCATCGCCGCCACCTCACGCCCCGGCCAGGCCCGCCGCTGGCTCGCCCCGCTGGGCGGCTGGCTGCTCGCGATGGCCCTGCACGGCACCTGGAACGGCTCCGCCTCGCTCAGCCCGCTCGGCTTCCTCGCCGTCTACGCGACGCTGATGATCCCGCTCTTCGGCCTGCTGGTCTGGCTCGCGATCTGGTCCCGCTCGAACGAGCTGAAGACCATCCGCACCCAGCTGCCGCTGTACGCGGTGGCCGGCTGGCTCAGCCTGCCCGAGCCCGCCGCCATCGGCTCCATGAAGGGCCGCAGCCTCGCCCGCTCCGCCGCCCGCGGCGCACAGGGCAAGGACGCCGCCCGCACCGTCCGTGAGTACGTGTCCTTCGCGACCTCGCTCGCCTTCCTGCGCGCCCGCGCCAACCGCGGGGCCGCCGGCGCCGACTTCCAGGCCCGGGAGCAGGAACTGCTCCACCACCTGTGGGAGCGCAAGGCCGTCGCCCAGCCCGCGCTCACCCACGCTGCCCACGCCATCCGCCCCGCGTTCCCGCCCCTGTACCCCTGGGCGGCGCTCCCGCCCGGAGCGCCGTACGGGCCGTACCCGCAGGTGCAGCCGTACACGCAGCCGTACACGCAGCCGTACACGCAGCCGTACACGCAGCCCTACGGGCCGCAGCCGTACGGCCGGCCCTGGCCGCAGCAGCCCCAGGGCCCCCACGCGTGGCCGCAGCAGCCCGCGCAGCCGGGGGCGCACCCGCAGCGGTGGGGCCCGCGCCAACCGCAGGTGCCGCCGCAACAGGGGTGGCACCCGCAGGCCGCGGCCCCCTACCAGGACCCCCGGGGCGGACAGCACCGCTGACTCCGGTTGCCGGGCCCCGTGGCCGGGGTTGCAATGACCATGTGAGCCCGCTGATACGACGCACGAGCCGCATCGGCCGTCCGTCCGGCCGCACCAGCTGGACGCGGACGGCCGTCGTCCTGATACCGACCCTCGCCGTCTCCACCGCCGTGGCCGTCGGCGCGGGCGCCGGGGTGGTGCCCGTCTCCCTCGCGATCTCACCGACCACGACCGCCCTGTCCGGCCAGAACATCCAGATCGCCGCCGACCGCCTGACCGGCACCGGCTTCACGCAGTACGTGACCGTCGACCACACCGCCGAGGGCGACTTCCCCCAGGCGGTCTCCGCCATCAGCTCCGCCGAACTGCACAACATGTGCCAGTCCGTGGTCGGCACCGTCCCCGGCTTCGGCCAGGTCACCCTGCTGATCACCGCGGGCGGCGGCGACCAGCCCGTCCACGCGGACCAGCTGATCGTCGACACCGACGACCTGGCGGGCGACGCCGAGTTCCACGACATCCAGATCGGTGTGGACGCCTCCGCGACGGACACCGAGGGCAGGGCCAAGGGCCCAGCCGGCGCCCTGGGGCAGCAGGCCGAGAGCGTCACCATCGACCACCTGCGGCAGACCACGAAGTCCGTGAGCGCGGCGACCTTCCGGCTGAACGGCCTGCACATGACGGTCAAGAAGGGCGCCGACCCCTGCTTCTGACCCGAATGGGCGAGTGCGTACGACCATCGGGGTGATTACGTACCGCCCCCGAGCGACCGATCAGACTGTCCCACGGTTGACGGGACGTGCTGACCACCGAGCCCACCGGGTACCGGCCCGCCACGTCCCAGGCCGCCGTCGCCGTCTCCGGCCGCACCAGCTGGAAGCGGCTCGCCCTCGTCATGGTGCCGACCGTCGCGGCCGCGGGCGCCGTCGTCGCGAGCCTGGCCACCGGCGCGCTCGCCGCCTCCTTCGGGGTCTCGGCCAACTCCTTCACCGTCGCCGGAGAGAGCTTCCAGATCTCCTCCTCCCTCCTGGAGGGCGACGGCTTCGTCCAGTTCGGCGTCCTCGACCGGGGGCGTGACGCGGTCTACCCGGAGGCGCTG
This sequence comes from Streptomyces sp. PA03-1a, assembly GCF_033792805.1. Lineage (NCBI taxonomy): Bacteria > Bacillati > Actinomycetota > Actinomycetes > Kitasatosporales > Streptomycetaceae > Streptomyces > Streptomyces sp. PA03-1a. Next base: position 848 of record NZ_JARAVO010000379.1, on the reverse strand, counting down.
TCCGCCATCCGCCGGGCCACCCTGCACGACCTGTGCCAGTCCGTCGTCCAGCAGGTGCCGGTCATCGGCCCGGTCACGCTGCGGCTGACCGCGGACCCGGCGAGCGCCGACCGGCTGATCGCCGACGCCCACGACATCAAGGGCGACGCCGTCTTCGAGAACATCCACATCGGACAGGACGCCTCGACGGTGGACCAGGTCCCCGGCGTGCGGGGCCCGGCCGGGGCCTTCGCCCAGCAGGCGACCTCCATCCGCGTCCGCGACCTGCGGCAGACGAACCGGTCGGTCAGCGCGGCCACGTTCAGACTGCCGGACCTGCACGTGCAGGTGCTGCGCGGCGACCACTCCTGCTTCTAGGAAAGGCCGCCGTGACCCGCATGCTGAGCCGTGCCGGAGCCCTCCGGTCCCGCTTCCGCGCCTGGCGCCGCAGCCGTCCCTTCTGGGCCGGCGTGTGGACCCTGCTCGCCGGTGTGGAGATCCTCTCCATCCCGCTCGCCCCGCTCGCGCTCATGATCCACGAGGGCATCGCCGGTGTCTCCGGCCTGCTCATGGGCGTCTTCCTGGTCATCCTGGGCCTCACCTTGTGGCTCGCCCCGCACTACCGCGCCTTCGCCGGCATCGCGACCCTGATCTTCTCCGTCGCCTCGCTCGTGCTGTCCAACTTCGGCGGCTTCCTGATCGGTTTCCTGCTGGGCGTCATCGGCGGGGCCATGGCCGTCAGCTGGGTGCCGGACGGGGACGGCGACGGAGGCCGCGGCAGGCGCGCCCGGCCGGTGCCCGACTGGGGCGGCGGGCACGGCGGCACCACGGGGCCCGGCGCGGGCGCACCGCAGGGCGGCACCCCGGAC
>NZ_JARAVO010000378.1:0-5829 GCF_033792805.1 Streptomyces sp. PA03-1a | reverse complement strand
CCGCAAACCCCACTCGCCCCCGCCTCACCGGGTCGACGACTGAGCGTAGTCAGGCTGCTCCGACGGCCGCAAGGCGTCGACAACGATCTTCTCCGATCGCGTCACATCCGCTGTGGCCTGCTCCTTCTCCAAAGTCTGTACCACGCCGCCCGGGATGTTCAGGGCGGGTTCAAGATCCTGTGGATTACCGATGACCTTGAAGCGGTAGGGCGCGCTGACCTTGTGTCCGTCGATCTGCACACCGCCCGACCCCTGGATGAAGTACGTGTCGGCGACGACCCGCACGTCGTTGATCTGGATCGCCTCCGCTCCCGCGGCGCGCAGCTCCTGCAGCGCGTCGAGCAGCATGTCGGCCTCGACGGCGTCCTGGGGGTCGTTGATCGTCAACGTGATGCCGGGACCCTCGACGGCGACCGTGCCGGCCAGCACCCCGAGCTGCTCCGCCTTCTGCTCGGTCTGCTTGCGGGCCTCCTCGGCCTGGTCCGAGCTGTTCTCCAGCTCGGTGCGCTGCTCCTCGAGGCGCCGCCGCTCATCGCCGAGCCGCTGCGAGCGGTTGTCCAGCTCGTCCAGGATGCGCACCAGGTCCTCCTGGCGGGCACCACGCAGCGCGCTGGTGTCGCTGGTCGAGCGGACCTGGATGGCCAGGCCCAGACCGAGGACGAACAGCAGCAGCGCGACGATCAACTGCGCCCGGGACACCCGCGGCGGCCACAGCCCCGCCTTGAGGCGTTGCCGGCCGCTCACGCCGGACGCCGTTCCCCGCCGATCCCCCGATTCCTGCTGCGGCTGCTGTCGACCGGGCGCGGATTGCCCCGCGTCCGACGGCCCTGCGGCCGGCACCGGTCCGGCCGCGGGCAGCTCCGGGCGCGCAGCGGGCCGCTCCCGCGCCGGCGGCTCGGCCCCGGCGGGCAGCTCGGGACGCGGCCGTTCCGGCCGGGAGGGCTCCGCGGGCCGCGGCGCCTCCGGCCGTTCCGGCGTCTGGTCGTTCTCGTCACTCATCGTGCTGTCACGCCCGGAAGACATGGCGGCGGATCGCCGCGGCGTTGGAGAAGATGCGGATGCCGAGGACGACGACCACACCCGTGGAGAGCTGCGCACCCACCCCCAGCTTGTCGCCCAGGAAGACGATCAGCGCGGCCACGACGACGTTGGACAGGAAGGAGACCACGAAGACCTTGTCGTCGAAGATCCCGTCGAGCATGGCCCGCAGACCGCCGAAGACGGCGTCGAGCGCGGCGACCACGGCGATCGGGAGGTAGGGCTCGACCACCGTCGGCACGACGGGGCGGACCACCAGGCCCACCACCACTCCAACGATCAGGCCCAGTACGGCGATCAATTCGTACCCTTCCCATTTCCGGATGCGCTCGACGACGGCCCGGCCGACGGGACCGGGGTCGCGGAGCGGATGATCAGGCTCGGAGCCGCGGGCAGTTCCAGCTTCTCCTTCTCGGAGATGCGTGCGCGGATCCCGTAGTTCTCCTGCAGGACGTGCAGGTACTGCCCGTCCGCACCGTCCTGGAAGGACGTGCTCAGCTTCTGCGGGTCCCCGATCGCCAGGATCGTGTAGGGCGGAACCAGCGGCCGGTTGTCGACCAGTATGGCGTCACCCGCGGCACGGATGGCCGACAACGACGTCAACCGCTGCCCGTTGATGGAGATGGCCTCCGCCCCCGCTGCCCACAGGCCGTTGACGACGCGCTGCATGTCCCGGTCGCGTACCCGGCCGGTGTCGGAGAAGTCACTGGTCGTACGCGGATCGCCACCGCCGCCCGACGAGGCCTCCTTGGCGTCGTTGACCTCCAGCTCGATGCCCGGCCCCGTGACCGGCGTCGCCCCGGCCAGGAGCGCCACGCGCTCCGCGTCACCGTCGCGGTCGTTGAGTGCCTGACGCTGCTTGGCCGCCACCTCGTCGCGCAGCCCGTCCACGCTCTTCTGCAGCTCGTCGGCGGTACGGGTCTCGGACTCGATGCGGTCGATGAGCTTCTGCCGCTCCTTGGCCAGCGTCGGGGCGGCCACCTGCGTCTGCGCCGCGCCTATGGTGACCACGACGCCGGCCAGCACCAGGCCCAGTGCGAGCACCAGCCGGCCCCGCAGCGTTGCGGGCAGACGGGACGTGCCCGTGGCGCCCCGGCGGGCGGCGGCCTCGGCGTACCCGTCGTCGAGACTGTGCTCCATGACGTTCGTCAGCAGCGACATGGAGGCGTCCGGGCGCCGGGTCACGGCCCTCCCAGGGGCGCTGCTCCGATCGGGGTGCTGCTGCGACATGCCGCACATCGTCGCATGTCCGTGCCACCGACCTCGAACGGGCCCCTCCCGACGCGCCGTTCGTCGCGTCGGGAGGGGCCCGTGAGCCGGTGCCGGAGCGGGATCAGCGGCCGGCGCTGTCCACGATCGACGACCACTCGTCGAGCAGTGCCTGCGCGGAGGCGTCGTCCGGCCCCTCCGCCCACAGGTGCGTGACCGCCTCGGCCGGGTCGGGCAGCACCATCACCCAGCGGCCGTCCGCCTCGACCACGCGCACGCCGTCGGTGGTGTCGACGTTGCGGTCCCCCGCCTCCTCGACCACCCGGCGCATGACCAGGCCCTTGACCGCCCACGGCGTCGCCAGGTCCCGCTTGAGGACGTGGGCACGGGGGATGCGGGCGTCGATCTGGCTCAGGGTGAGCTGGGTACGCGCCACCAGGCCGATCAGCCGCACGAAGGCCGCGGCGCCGTCGAAGACGCTGCTGAACTCCGGGATGATGATGCCGCCCTTGCCGTCACCGCCGAAGATGGTCGTGTCCTGCCGGCCGACCCGGGTGAGGTCGTCGGGCGAGGTCGTCGTCCAGTCCACCTGCGTCCCGTGGTACGCCGCGACCTGTTCGGCGATGCGGGTCGTCGTCACGGGGAGCGCCACCCGGCCGCTGCGCCGCTCGGCGGCGACCAGGTCGAGCATGACCAGCAGCGCCCGGTCGTCCTCGATGATCTTGCCGCGCTCGTCCACCAGCGACAGCCGCTCCCCGACCGGGTCGAAGCGCACGCCGAAGGCCGCCCGCGAGGACGCCACGATCTCCCCGAGCCGGACCAGGCCCGCGCGCCGGCCATCGGCCGTCTCGGTGGGCCTGGCCTCGTTGAGGCCGGGGTTGATCGTCAGCGAGTCCACCCCGAGCCGGCCGAGCAGGCTGGGCAGGACGAGTCCCGCGCTGCCGTTCGCGGCGTCGACCACGACCTTCAGCCCTGCCTCGGCGATGCCCGAGGTGTCCACGGCCCGCAGCAGCGCGCCCGTGTAGGAGTCGAAGACGCTCGCCGGGAAGTTCAGGTCGCCGATCTCGCCGGGGAACGCACGGCGGTACTCCTGGCGCGCGAACACACGGTCCAGCTTGCGCTGCCCCGCCGCCGACAGGTCGGCGCCGCGTTCGTCGAAGAACATGATGTCCACCGAGTCGGGGATGCCCGGACTCGTACGGATCATGATGCCGCCGGCGCTGCCGCGCGCGGTCTGCTGCCGCGCCACGGGCATCGGCACGTTCTCCAGGTCCCGTACGTCGATCGCGCTGGCCTGGAGCGCCGAGATCACCGCACGCTTCAGCGCACGGGCACCACGGGAGTGGTCACGGGCGGTCGTGACGGTGGCGCCCTTCTTGAGCGTCGTCGCGTACGCGCCCGCGAGGCGCACGGCGAGCTCCGGGGTGATCTCCACGTTCAGGATGCCGGAGACGCCCCGCGCGCCGAACAGGTTCGCCTGGCCCCTGGACTCCCAGATCACCGACGTGTTCACGAAGGCGCCGGCCTCGATGGTCTTGAACGGGTACACCCGGACGTCGCCCGCGATGATCGACTCCTCGCCGATCAGGCACTCGTCGCCGATGACCGCCCCGTCGTCGATCCGCGCCGCGCGCATGACGTCGGTGTTCTTGCCGATGACGCAGCCGCGCAGGTTGGTCTGCGGCCCGATGTAGACGTTGTCGTGGACGACGGCCTTGTGCAGGAAGGCACCGGACTTCACGACGACGTTGGAGCCGATCACCGTGTGCTCGCGCAGCTCGGCCCCGGCCTCGACCTTGGCGTAGTCACCGACGTACAGGGGACCGCGCAGCGTCGCGTCCGGGTGCACCTCCGCGCCCTCGGCGACCCAGACGCCGGGCGAGATCTCGAAGCCCTCGAGGTCGACGTCGACCTTGCCCTCCAGGACGTCGGCCTGCGCCTTGATGTAGCTCTCGTGGGTGCCGACGTCCTCCCAGTAGCCCTCGGCGATGTAGCCGTAGACGGGCTTGCCTTCCTTCATCAACTGCGGGAACACGTCACCGGACCAGTCCACCGAGACGTCGGGCTCGACGTAGTCGAAGACCTCCGGCTCCATGACGTAGATGCCGGTGTTCACCGTGTCCGAGAAGACCTGGCCCCAGGTCGGCTTCTCGAGGAAGCGCTCGACCTTGCCCTCCTCGTCGACGATGGTGATCCCGAACTCCAGGGGGTTGGGCACCCGGGTCAGGCAGACCGTGACCAGTGCGCCCTTCTCCTTGTGGAAGTTGATCAGCTCGGTCAGGTCGAAATCGGTCAGTGCGTCACCGGAGATCACCAGGAACGAATCGTCCTTGAGGGCGTCCTCGGCGTTCTTGACGCTGCCGGCGGTGCCGAGTGGCTTCTCCTCGTTCGCGTAGGTGAGGTCCATGCCGAGCTCTTCGCCGTCACCGAAGTAGTTCTTGACGAGCGAGGCGAGGAACTGCACGGTCACCACGGTCTCGGTCAGACCGTGCCGCTTGAGCAGCTTGAGCACGTGCTGCATGATCGGCTGATTCACGACCGGCAGCAGCGGCTTGGGCATGCTCGAGGTCATCGGGCGAAGGCGTGTTCCTTCGCCGCCGGCCATCACGACGGCCTTCATGTCGGAAGCGTCCTCCTCAAAGAGACGACTGTCTTGCCGACGTCACCCGTGCTCTCTCTCACGCGGACCGTCGCGGTCCCCCGGACCGCCGGTCACGCGCGGGGTACCCGGCCGGAGGGCTCTCCTGCCGGGTACGCGGGCTCAATCGGCCGTGGCGTCCGCCCTGACGAGTCGGCGGACCTGGACCACGTAGAGGATCCCTGCCCACCAATACAGCGTTGTACCCCATCCTGCGAACGCCCATCCGAAAATAGCAGCGAGCGTGTTCAGCCACCCGTCGCCGTCGCTCAGCAGCAGCAGCGGGAAGGCGTACATGAGGTTGAAGGTGGCGGCCTTGCCCATGAAGTTGACCTGCGGCGGACCCCAGCCGTGCCGGCGCATGACCAGGATCATCACGCCCATGACGGCGTCCCGGGCCACCAGGATGGCCGTCAGCCACCACGGTAGGATCCCGCGCCACGTGAGGCCGATGATCGTGGAGACGATGTACAGCCGGTCGGCGGCCGGGTCCAGCACCCTGCCGAGGCTGCTGATCTGGTTCCAGCGGCGCGCGAGCTTCCCGTCCAGGTAGTCGCTCACGCCGCTGAGGGCGAGCACGAGCAGTGCCCAGCCGTCGACCTTCGGACCGCCGAACTCGGGCCACAGGATGAGCCACAGGAATACGGGCACGCCCAACAGCCGTGCCATGCTCAGGATGTTGGGGATCGTGAAGACGCGATCCGTCTGCACCCTTGTCTCCTGGACCTCCACCGGGGGCCCCTTCTCTTGAACGTACGCTCGGATGATTCCACCCGACCTTACCTCAGGGCATGAAAAAGCCCGCCGCCGGGCCTCTGAAGAGGCTCCGGTGACGGGCTCAATAATTGTTCGGCGGCGTCCTACTCTCCCACAGGGTCCCCCCTGCAGTACCATCGGCGCTGAAAGGCTTAGCTTCCGGGTTCGGAATGTAACCGGGCGTTTCC
>NZ_JARAVO010000377.1:0-5930 GCF_033792805.1 Streptomyces sp. PA03-1a | reverse complement strand
GAGCACGAAGTCGGTGTAGCCCACCAGCAGCACGCCCACCTGCTGCTGCCCGCGGTGGGCGTGCTGCTGGTGGGCTACACCGACTTCGTGCTCACCGCACGGGCCTTCGCCGGACAGGACGCCGACCGCCTCGACAGCAACCAGGAGTTGCTCGCCCTGGGCGCCGCCAACCTCGGGTCGGGCGTCCTGCACGGCTTCCCGGTCAGCAGCAGCGCCAGCCGCACCGCGCTCGGCGTCTCCGCCGGCAGCCGGACCCAGCTGTACTCCCTGGTGACGCTGGTGGCGGTGGTCTGCGTCCTGTTGTTCCTCAACCCGGCGCTGTCCGCGATGCCCTCCACCGTCCTCGGCGCCATCGTGGTCTTCGCCGCCTGCCGGCTGATCGACCTCGCCGGTTTCCGCCGTCTGGCGTCGTTCCGCCGCCGCGAACTGGCGCTGGCCCTCGCGTGCCTGGTGGGCGTGCTCGCCCTGGACATCCTGTACGGCGTCATGGTCGCCGTCGCCCTGTCGGTGGCGGAGATGCTGGTGCGGGTGGCCCGCCCGCACGACGCCGTCGAGGGACTGGTGCCGGGCCTGGCCGGCATGCACGACGTGGACGACTACCCCCAGGCCCGCACGATCCCCGGTCTGCTCGTCTACCGCTACGACTCGCCGCTCTTCTTCGCCAACGCCGAGGACTTCCGCCGCCGGGCCCTGGCCTCCGTCGACCGGCAGCACGACCCGGTGCGGTGGTTCGTCCTCAACACCGAGGCCAACGTCGAGGTCGACATCACCGCCCTGGACGCCCTGGACGCCCTGCGCCGCGAACTCGCCGCCCGCGGCATCGTCCTCGCGCTCGCCCGCGTCAAGAAGGACCTGCTGGACGACCTGGACGCGTACGGCCTGACCGGGTCGGTGGGCCGGGAGCGCATCTTCCCCACCCTGCCGACGGCGGTCGAGGCCTACCGCGCCTGGGCGGAAGGCGGCGCCGACGGGGGCGGGAACGGGACCACCGGGAGCGGGGACGGGGCGCACTGACGGGAGCGGGCCACACGGCGCCGCCGTGAGGAGCACCCTGTGGGAAGGCCGCCACGGCACCGCGCCGCGGCCGCCGCCGAGGGGGACGCTCATGACCAGGCGGAAGCGGCAGGAAGCCACGGGAAACCCGGACGTCCTCGCGCCGGAAGAGGTGTCGGAGTCCGAACGGCTGCTGTTCGGCGGGCCGTTGCGGTACGACATGGGCTGGAACAAGCACGACGGCTCCTTCCTGGAACTGGGGCTGCGGGCGATGCTCCGGCGGCTCCCGCAGCTCGTCGCGACCACCGTGCGGCTGGCCCACCGGGCCGATCCCCGGGCCCTGCGCGTCGTGGCGCTGGCCGAGGCGGGCCGCGGTGTCGCCCAGGCGGTGGGCCTGGTCGCCGTCAACTGGGTGCTCGCCCGGCTGCTCGTACCCGGCGGGACCGCCGAGCGGCTCACGGGCGCGGCCCCGGCGCTGGTGCTCGTGGCCGCGGCCGCACTGACCGGGGCGGTGCTGCGCTCGGTCTCCACGGCCGGCACCGGCAAACTGGAGCCGACCGTGGAACGGGCGGCCACCGAGATGTACCTGGAGCGCGTCGCCCGTGTGGAGCTCGCGGCCGTGGAGGACGACGAGTTCCACAAGCTGCTCGACTCGGCGTCCTGGGGCGCCGCGTCGGCCCGGCGGATGATCAACTTCTGCTCGTCGGTGGTCAACGCGCTGATCTCGCTGGTCGCGGCGGCCGGCGTGCTCACCGTCCTGCACCCCGGGCTGCTCCCGCTGCTGGCGGTGATGACCCTGCCCAGCGCCTGGAGCGCGCTCACCATCGCCCGCCGCCGCTACATCTCCTTCCACAACTGGGTGCAGCACGCCCGCGCCGGGCAACTGCTGGGACGCCTGCTGATCGAGACGGAGGCGGCGCCCGAGGTCCGCGTCCACGACCTGGGGCCGTTCCTGCTGGGGCACTTCAGGGCGATGGCCGAGAACGGCGAGCGGGAGCAGACCCGGCTCGCGCGGCTCGCGGCGCGCACCGGACTGGTCGCCTCGGCGTGGACCGGGGTGGCGACGGCGGCCACGTACGGCGCCCTGGGCGCGCTGCTGTGGAGCGGGGCGATGGGGCTGTCCGTGGCCGGCACGGCGGTGATCGCCATCCGCACCGGGTCCTCCGCCCTGGACCGGCTGGTCGTCCAACTCGGCTACCTGCACGAGGAGGCGCTGTTCGTCGCCGACCTGGAGCGGTTGTGCGCCGAGGCGGACCGCCGGGTGATCCCGCGCGGCGGGCTCGACCTGCCGGAGCGGGTCGAGGCCGTCCGCTTCGAGAAGGTCACCTTCAGCTACCCGGTCACCGCCGCCGCGGCGCCCGGCACCCCGCTCGTGCGGCCGCCGGCCCTGTGCGAGGTCGACGTCACCATCCCCATCGGCCAGGTCGTCGCCCTCGTCGGACGCAACGGCAGCGGCAAGACCACGCTGGCCAAGCTGCTGTGCGGGCTGTACACGCCGGACTCCGGACGGATCCGCTGGGACGGCGTCGACGCGGCCGACGCCGACCGGCGGCAGATCACCGACCGGATCGCGCTGGTCTCGCAGGACGCCTACCGCTGGCCGTTCACCGCGCGGGTCAACGTCGGGATCGGCCGCCCCGACGCCCTGCTGACGGACGAGCGCCTGGACGCCGCCGCCCGCTACTCCGGCGCCGACGAGGTCGTCGCGGGCCTGCCCCGCGGCTGGGACACGCTGCTGGGCCGCGGGTACAAGGGCGGTCACGAGATATCCGGCGGCCAGTGGCAGCGGCTCCAGCTCAGCCGGGCCCAGTACCGCGACGCCCGGATCCTCATCGTCGACGAGCCGACCAGCGCCCTGGACGCCCAGGCCGAGCAGCGGGTCTTCGACCTCATCCGGGAGCTCGCCGCCGACGGGCAGACCGTCGTCCTGATCACGCACCGCCTGCACAGCGTCCGCCACGCCGACGTGATCTACGTCCTGGACGGGGGACGCGTCGTCGAGCACGGCGCCTTCGCCGACCTGATGCGGCCGGGCGCGGGCACGGGCGACTTCCGCGAGATGTACCTGCTGCAGTCCCGGCAGTACCAGCACCCCGAGCACAACTGACCCACGGGACCGGCCCGTCGGGGGGCCCGGCCGGGGGCGCGTTGCGGGGCCAGGGCGACTACCAGGTGTACGGGGACACCGGCGGCTCGCAGAGTTCGAAGACGAGCTCGCCCGCATCGGCGCGCTCCGTCCGGGCCACCCGCACGCGGGCGCCGCTGCGCACCTGCATCGGCAGGGCGCCGACGATCCGGCCCCGTACCGAGAAGCCCTCGGAGAGGTCGACGAGGGAGGCGTCCCGCATCGAGCGGACGATCACCCCCGTGCCGTCGCTGCGTACCTCGTCGAGCTCGGTGGAGGCGCAGGTGGGGCAGAGGAGGCGCTGGAAGGCGGTGTTGCCGCACCAACGGCAGCGCTGGACCAGCAGCCCGCCGTCAACCGATTCGTCGTGCGCGTCGAGAGTCCGGTCATTCATGGCGCACACGATATGGCACTCAGTGCACTTTGAAAAGGCACTCAGTGCCTTAAGTGAGGGAGTCCTCCTCCGTCAGGCCTGCCTCGATCTCCCGGACGACCCGCCACATGGGCGTCCGCCGCTTGGTGATCACGATCACCACGTCGTCCTCCGCCTCCGGGGTGCCCTGCCGGGGGGCGCCGTCCCCGTTCCAGGCGGCGCGGACGAACTCCATCGCGTGGTCCACGGCCGCGCCGGCGTCGCCCTCCGCACCGGAACGCAGCCATGTGCGCAGGCCGTTGTTGTGGGCGGCGACCACGGCCGCCGCGATCACGTCGGCGCGGAGCTTGCCGTCGGGGCGGTCCGCGTAGCGGGCCCCGAGGTAGTCGGCGATCGCACGCTCGTAGCGCCACACGACCGAGAGTTCGTACGCCCGCAGCCCGGGCACCTGCTTGGTGAGGCGGTAGCGCTGCACGGAGAAGGTCGGGTTCTCGGCGTACATGGTGAGCACCAGGCGCGCCGCGTCGCAGACCCGCGTCACCGGGTCGTCCGTGTCGGCGCTGGCCTCCAGGAAGCGGGTCATGTCGGCGAGCGCGCCCTCGTGGTCGGGGAAGACCACGTCCTCCTTGGAGGGGAAGTAGCGGAAGAACGACCGGCGCCCGACGCCGGCGAGGGTGACGATGTCGTCGATCGTCGTCGCCTCGTAGCCGCGTTCGAGGAAGAGCTGGAAGGCCGCTGCGACGAGGGCGTCCCGCATCGGGGGCTTCGTGGTCATGGAGGCGAACCTAACACCGGGGGTCAGTCGATCGATGGCACTGAGTGTGCATAATTGAGGGTACTCGATGCCATGGAAGCTGACGCGGACTGGAGTAACGGACGTGAGTGACAATTTCGACCTCTTCCGGACGTCGGAGGAGCACGACATGCTCCGGGACGCGGTGCGTTCGCTGGCCGAGGCGAAGATCGCGCCGTTCGCGGCCGAGGTGGACGAGCTCGGGCGGTTCCCCCAGGAGGCGCGGGACGCGCTGGAGGCGAACGACCTGCACGCGGTGCACGTGCCGGAGGCCTTCGGTGGCGCGGGTGCGGACGCCCTGTCGACGGTGATCGTGATCGAGGAGGTGGCGCGGGTGTGCGCCTCCTCCTCCCTGATCCCGGCGGTGAACAAGCTGGGCTCGCTGCCGGTGCAGCTGTCGGGCTCGCAGGAGCTGAAGGCGAAGTACCTCGGGGCGCTCGCACGCGGGGAGGGGATGTTCTCGTACTGCCTGTCGGAGCCGGAGGCCGGCTCCGACGCGGCGGGGATGAAGACGCGTGCGGTGCGCGACGGGGACTTCTGGGTGCTCAACGGCGTCAAGCGGTGGATCACCAACGCGGGCGTGAGCGAGTTCTACACCGTCATGGCGGTGACCGACCCGGAGAAGCGCTCCAAGGGGATATCGGCCTTCGTGGTGGAGAAGGGCGACGAGGGCGTGTCCTTCGGCGCCCCGGAGAAGAAGCTGGGCATCAAGGGGTCGCCCACCCGCGAGGTGTACTTCGACAACGTACGGATCCCCGCGGACCGGATGATCGGCGCGGAGGGCACGGGCTTCGCCACGGCGATGCGCACCCTGGACCACACGCGCGTGACGATCGCGGCCCAGGCGATCGGCATCGCGCAGGGCGCACTGGACTACGCCAAGGGCTACGTCAAGGAGCGCAAGCAGTTCGGCAAGGCGATCGCCGAGTTCCAGGGCATCCAGTTCATGCTGGCTGACATGGCGATGAAGCTGGAGGCGGCGCGGCAGCTGACGTACGCGGCGGCGGCGAAGTCGGAGCGTTCGGACGCGGACCTGACGTTCTTCGGTGCGGCGGCCAAGTGCTACGCGTCGGACGCGGCGATGGAGATCACCACGGACGCGGTGCAGCTGCTTGGTGGTTACGGGTACACGCGGGACTACCCGGTGGAGCGGATGATGCGCGACGCCAAGATCACCCAGATCTACGAGGGCACCAACCAGGTCCAGCGCATCGTCATGGCCCGCAACCTGCCGTAATCAGCAAACCGAGAGTGTGGAGGGACATCAAGTGAGCTTGAGGATCGTTGTCGCAGTGAAGTACGTGCCTGATGCCACGGGTGATCGTCACTTCGCGGGGGATCTGACCACGGATCGGGATGCGGTGGATGGTCTGCTGTCGGAGCTGGACGAGTATGCGGTGGAGCAGGCGCTGCAGATCGCGGAGGCTGCGGACGGCGCCGAGGTGACGGTGGTGACGGTGGGTCCGGAGGATGCGAAGGACGCGTTGCGCAAGGCGTTGTCGATGGGTGCGGACAAGGCGGTCCATGTCGAGGACGACGGTTTGCATGGCAGTGATGTGATGGGGACGTCGCTGGTGCTGGCGAAGGCGGTCGAGCACGTGGGGTTCGATCTGGTGGTGACGGGGATGGCGTCCACCGATGGGACG
>NZ_JARAVO010000376.1:0-5972 GCF_033792805.1 Streptomyces sp. PA03-1a | reverse complement strand
TTTTTTTTTTATTTTATAGAAGCAAAAAGAGGTTAAGGAGATTCTCGGGGGCCGGGGGAATGTGATAAGGCAAACAACCCGCACACGACGACGGCCCCGGGCACGCAAGATGCGTACCCGGGGCCGCTGCGCGCTCCGCGCGCTACTCCGTGGCGATCGCGCCCAGCACGTTCATCCGCCCCGCCCGGAACGCCGGCACCAGCGCCGCGACGAGTCCGACGAAGGCCGAGCCGATGAAGACGGTGATGATCGTCGGCCAGGGGATCTCCAGGATCCCGAGCCCCTGGAGCGCCAGCAGCTGCTGGGCCGAGGCGCCCCAGCCCATGCCGAGGCCGAGGCCGAGCACCGCGCCGAAGAGGGCGATGACGATCGACTCCAGGCGGATCATGCGCCGCAGCTGCCGCCGCGACATGCCGATCGCCCGCATGAGGCCGATCTCCCGGGTGCGCTCCACCACCGACAGGGCGAGGGTGTTCACGACGCCCAGGATCGCGACGATGATCGCCAGGGCCAGCAGGCCGTAGATCAGGTTGAGCAGCTGGCCGATCTGGTCCTTGAGCAGTTGCTTGTAGTCGGCCTGGTTGCGGACCTGGACCTGCGGGAAGTCGTGCAGCGCCTTCTTCAGCCCGGCGTAGGCCGCGTCCTGCTGCCCGTCCTTGGCGGCGGCGAACATGATGTCGTTGATCGGCATCCGGTCGGCCGGCACGTAGCGCGCCGCGGTCGTGATGTTGGTGTACATCGCGCCCTGGTCGAAGACGGTGTCCGCTGAGGTGATGGCGGCGACCGTCAGTGTGGCGGTCTCGCCGTGCGCGAAGCGGACGGCGAGCTCGTCCCCGAGCTTGACCTTGTGCTTGTCGGCAAAGTTCTCGCCGACCGACATCGCGTTGGTGCCGTAGGCGGCCGACAGCTCGCCGGCGACCGTCTTGACCTGGAGGTCCTGGGCGTACGTCGGGTCCGCGGCGGACAGGGAGGTGTCGGACACCGACCCGTCGGGGGCGGTGAGCTTGACGTCGAGGGACTTGTAGTCGGTGACGTGGGCGAGGTGCGGCGCGGCCTTGATGGCCCGCTCGATCTGCGGGGTGATCGGCTGGCCGCTGTCGGAGGCGATGATGAAGTCCGCGCCGACCGACTTGTCGAGCTGGTCGGTCGCCGAGGCCACCATGGAGGAGCCGACCACCGACAGTCCGGCGACGAGCGCGAGGCCGATCATGAGGGCGGCGGCGGTGGCGCCGGTGCGCCGGGGGTTGCGCAACGCGTTGCGCTCGGCGAGGCGGCCGACCGGGCCGAAGGCCCGCAGGACGCCCGCGCTGATCACCCGGACGACGACGCCGGCGAGCAGCGGCCCGACGACCACGAAGCCGACCAGGGTGAGCAGGATGCCGAGGCCGAGGAACATCGAGCCGTCCGCGGCCTTGGTGGCCTGCACGGCGGCGACGAGGGCGGCGGCACCCGCGAGGGTGAGGACGAGGCCGATCGCGGCGCGCACCCTGCCGGCGCGGGCGTCGGCGGGGGTGCCGGCGTCGCGCAGCGCGGCCATCGGGGAGACCTTGCCGGCCCGCCGGGCGGGCAGGTAGGCCGCGAGGACGGTCACCACGACGCCGAGGACGAGCCCGATGACCGGGGTGGAGGCCTTGATCGTCAGGGAGGAGGTGTCGAGGTTCATGCCCACGCTGCCCATGAGGTTCATGAGCAGGACGGCAAGCCCGACGCCGCCGCCGATGCCGAGCACGGAGCCCACCACGCCGAGCAGCAGGGCCTCGACCAGCACCGAGCGGTTGACCTGGCTGCGGCTGGCGCCGATGGCCCGCATCAGGCCGATCTCCCGGGTGCGCTGGGCGACCAGCATCGAGAAGGTGTTGACGATGAGGAAGACGCCGACGAGGACGGCGATCCCGGCGAAGCCGAGCATCGCGTACTTGATGACGTCGAGGAAGCCGGCGATGTCCTTCTGGTTCTCGGCGGTCCACTCGGCCTGGGTCTGCACCTTGTAGCCGGCGGTGGAGCCGAGGGCGGCGGTGACGTTCTTCTTCAGCTGCTCGTCGCTGACCCCGGGCTTCGCGGTCAGGCCGACGCTGCTGAAGACGTCCTTGGCGCCGAGCACCTTGGTCTGGGTGGTGGCGGTGTCGAAGTAGAAGATCGCCGCACCGGGGTTGGTGACCTTGAAGGTGGCGATGCCGGTGATCCGGGCGTGGAACTCGCCGGGGATGGCGATCACGCGCAGTTCGTCGCCCAGTTCGAGGTGCTTCTTGTCGGCGGTGTCGGCGTCGACCATCACCTCGGTGGGACCGCGCGGGGCGTGGCCGGACGTGACGTCGACCGAACGCAGCTCCGTGGAGTCCCAGTTCGTGGCGATGGTGGGGGCGCCGGAGGTCGGGCCGAGGTTCTCGCCGGCGGCGTCGGTGACGGTCAGGGTCTGGCTGTTGGCCTCGCCCGTCGCGGACTTGACGCCGTCGACCTCCTTCAGCCGCGCGACCGTGGCGGCCGGCACGGTGGCCGCCTTGGTGGTCATCTGCATCTCGTCGTCGCTGGGCGCGCCCTTGGGCGTGACCGTGACGTCCGAGGCGGTGGCGGCGAAGAGCTTGTCGAAGGTGGAGGTCATGGTGTCGGTGAAGACGAGCGTGCCGCAGACGAAGCCCACCGACAGCAGGACGGCGATGGCGGACAGCGCCATGCGTCCCTTGTGCGCGACGAAGTTGCGCATCGAGGTCTTGACGACGGTCACGACGTCCTCCCGCGGGCGTCGAAGTCCTTCATGCGCTCCAGGACGGAGTCGGCCGTCGGGTCGCGCATCTCGTCGACGATCCGGCCGTCGGCGAGGTAGAGGACGCGGTCGGCGTACGAGGCGGCGACCGGGTCGTGCGTCACCATGACGATGGTCTGGCCGAGTTCGTCGACCGAGCGGCGCAGGAAGCCGAGGATCTCGGCGCCGGCGCGCGAGTCGAGGTTGCCGGTCGGCTCGTCACCGAAGATGATCTCCGGCCGGGCGGCGAGGGCGCGGGCCACCGCGACGCGCTGCTGCTGACCGCCGGAGAGCTGGCCGGGCCGGTGCTTGAGGCGTCCGGCCAGGCCGACGGTCTCCACGACCCGCTGCAGCCACTGGGGGTCGGCCTTGCGGCCGGCGATGTCCATGGGCAGCGTGATGTTCTCGGCCGCGTTCAGGGTCGGCAGCAGGTTGAAGGCCTGGAAGATGAAGCCGATCTTGTCCCGCCGCAGCTGGGTGAGCTTCTTGTCCTTCAGCTTGGTGATCTCGGTCTCACCGACCCAGATCCGGCCGTCGGTCACGGTGTCGAGACCGGCGAGGCAGTGCATCAGGGTCGACTTGCCGGAGCCGGAGGGCCCCATGATCGCGGTGAAGCGGCCGCGGTCGATGTCGACGTCGACCGCGTCCAGGGCCACGACCCGGGTCTCGCCCGAGCCGTACGCCTTGGTGACCTGACGGGCCCGGGCGGCCACGGCCGTACGTTCTCCGCTGCCCCCGGACTTGGGAATCGATACTGCCGTTGTCACTGGACTGCTCCTGTTCGAGTGGTCGTCGCCGCCGTTTCGGGGCGGGCTGCGTCGCCTACCAAGACTGGCTTCGGGGAGGGGGCCGGGACGATGGTGCGGGTCTCCGTATCGGCCCGGGGGTTAGCCCCACCAGAAGGCTAGGGAGCCCAGGAGGGCTCCCTCGTCCTCCGCCGGTACGAACCGGGGGTAGGAGAAAGTTCGGTGGGACCCCTAGGGGGACTGCACCTTTCGGCGGACCCGGCTCGGGGTCGAGCCTGCACCCTCCGGTCGCGGGAGGTTCAAGCCCTGCCGTCCGGCCTGCGGGAACCCCCTGTGCGCGCGGGGGCCCGGCATGAAATCGTGTGTCGTACACACAACCAGGGGGTCCCGTGGAGCGCACCGAGCAGACCGCGACCGCAGCCGCCACCGCTTCCGGGACGGGGCCGCAGCGGCGCGGCCCGGTGGTCGCCGCGCTGATGATGGCCATGGCGCTGGCGGCGATGGACTCCACGATCATCTCCACCGCGGTGCCGCAGATCGTCGGCGAGCTGGGCGGCTTCTCCGTCTTCTCCTGGCTCTTCTCCGGCTACCTGCTCGCGGTCACGGTGACCCTCCCGGTCTACGGCAAGCTCGCCGACACCTTCGGCCGCAAGCCCGTGCTGCTGACCGGCATCGGGATCTTCCTGCTCGGTTCCGTGCTGTGCGCCGGGGCGTGGAACATGGCCGGCCTGATCGCCTTCCGCATCGTGCAGGGGCTCGGCGGCGGCGCCATCCAGGGGACCGTGCAGACGATCGCCGGCGACCTGTACCCGCTCAAGGAGCGCGGCCGCATCCAGGCGGCGATCTCCACGGTCTGGGCGGTCTCCGCCGTCCTCGGGCCGCTGTGCGGCGGGCTGTTCGCCGGCTACGCCAGCTGGCGCTGGATCTTCCTGATCAACCTGCCCGTCGGGGCGGTCGCGCTCCTGCTCATCTCCCGTCATCTGCGCGAGCGGGTCGGCGAGCGGACCCGGCACCGCGTGGACTGGCCCGGCGCGCTGCTGCTCTTCCTCTCCGGCGGGCTGCTGATCACCGGCCTCGTGCAGGGCGGGCCCGCCCGGTGGTGGCTGCTCGGCGGCAGCCTCGTCCTGGGCGCCCTCACCGTGTGGGCCGAGCGCCGGGCCGCCGAGCCGATCATCCCCGGCTGGGTCTGGCGGCGCCGGGTGATCGTCGCCGTCAACCTGGCCCTCGGCATGCTCGGCGTCCTCATGGTGGCCCCGACGGTCTTCCTCCCCACGTACGCCCAGACCGTGCTCGGGCTCGGGCCGATAGCGGCGGGCTTCGTGCTGTCGGTGATGACGCTCAGCTGGCCGCTGTCCGCCGCCCTCAGCAACCGCGTCTACCTGCGCATCGGCTTCCGCAACACCGCCGCCCTGGGCATGGCGGCCGCCACCGTCGTCCTCGTCGTACTGGTGCTGCTCCCGTACGCCGGTCCCGCCTGGCAGCCCACCCTGGTGATGCTGCTGCTCGGTGCCGCCCTCGGGCTCTTCCAGCTCCCCCTGATCGTCGGCGTGCAGTCCACCGTCCCGTGGAGCGAACGGGCCACCGCCACCTCGTCGATCCTCTTCTGCCGCCAGGTCGGCCAGAGCGTCGGCGCGGCCGTCTTCGGCGCCGTCGCCAACGCCACCCTCGCCTCCCGCCTGCACGGCTCGGGCACCGACCTCGACTCCATCGCCGGCGCCGCACACATCGACGACCACGTGCGCCGCGCCGTCGCGGCGGCGGTCAACCACGTGTACGCCGGCGCGGCCGTCGCGGCGGTCCTGTCCCTGGCCGCCGTCCTCCTGGTGGCGCCCCGCCGCTTCCCGGTCCTGGAGGAGGACCCGGCGGTACGGTGACGCCGTGGACGCGAAGACCTACGCGCGCATGCGGGCCATCGCCGACGAGTTGATGGAGCGCGAGGACACCTGGGCCGTGGAGATCGGCGAGGGCGTCATCACGATGATGATGCCGCCGGTCAACCGGCACGAGCTGATCGCCCTGCGGCTGCGGCGGCAGATCGAGCGGCAGATGGCCGACGATCCGGACTGGGCCGGTCACGTGGCCCACAGCGGTCCCGAGATCGAGGCGCCCGCCATAGGGCGCATGCGCCGGCCCGACCTCGTCGTCGTACCGGAACAGGCCCTCGACACCCCCGGTTTCCTCGACCCAGCCGACGTCACCCTGGTGGCCGAGGTCGTCTCCACGTCCAACCCGGAGAACGACTACCGCGAGAAGGCCCGGGACTACCCCGCCATGGGCATCCCGCTGTACCTGATCATCGACCCGCGCGACAGGACGCTGGCCGTCCTCTCCGATCCGGGACCGGCGCCCGGCGACGACGGCCCCCGTTACCGGGCGCGCCACGACTACGCCTTCGGGGACGCCGTCCCCGTGCGGCCGTGGGTCCTGGACAGCGGGGAGTTCCCCGCCTACGACGGTTCCTGATCGTCCCCGGGTGAGGGGGAGGG
>NZ_JARAVO010000375.1:0-5996 GCF_033792805.1 Streptomyces sp. PA03-1a | reverse complement strand
GTCCGCGCCCGCCCCGCACCGCCCCGTCTCCGGCGGCCGCGGAGGGGGACTCGCGGACGGCGGCCGCCGGAGACGGGGCGGTGCGGGGCGGGCGCGGACGGTGCCGCGGGTGCCGCGGGCGTCACCGCTGCGTGAGCCACTCGCGGAACGTCGTGCGGCCCACGTGGGCGTCCGCTCCGGGGAGCAGCGACCGTCGCTGCAGCTCGGCGCCGAAGAACCACGCGTGCTCGTCGGTGACGACGTTCCGGGCGTCGCCCGTGGCGGTCAGCAGGTCGGCGGTGAGCTCGTCGAGCGCGAACTCGTGCGGCCCGGCGACCTCCAGGGTGCCGAACAGCGGCACCCCCACCGCCACGCGCGCGACCGCCGCCGCGATGTCGTCCGCCGACACGGGCCGCACCAGGGCGGGCGCCACGCGCACCTCGCCGTCCTGGTCCGCGCCCGCCACGGCCATCGCCTCGACGCATTCGAAGGACAGGGCGGCACGGACGATCGAGTGGGGGACCGGGGAGCGCCGCACCTGCTCCTCCAGCAGCAGCTTCGCGCGGAAGTAGCCCGACAGCAGTCGCTCGGCCCCCATGAAGGAGAGGACCACGTGGTGCTCGGCCCCCGCCGCCTCGGCCGCGGCCAGCAGGCGCGCGGTGGCGGTGCGGAAGTACTGCAGGCTGACCGGTTCGGCGGGCGAGGGCGTGTCGGTGACGTCGACCACGATGTCGGCGCCGCGCAGTGTCCCGGCGAGGTCCCTGTCCGTGACGGCTCCGGGCCGGTCGCAGTCCGGCAGGGGGACGACCTCCACCCCGTGGTCCCGCAGCCTGGCGACCGTCCTGGAACCGAGCAGACCGCCGGCCCCTGCGACAACGACTCTCATCCGGGTCCCTTTCGTCCGCGGGGCCGTCGGCCCTCCGATGTCCTCGTGACGGCGCAGCCGGCCACTCCACCTGCTGTGACCGCGCCCGTGCCGCGGTTGTGACACCACCGGGCGACGGCTCCTGCGAGCGGTCGGGGAGGCGCGAAGGCGGGGGACGTCACACCGGCGGGTGCTGTCCGGTCGTATGGAGGAGCAGCGACGTCCGCCCGGAAGGGACGACGGTGGTGGCCATCGCCGGCCGATGTCGGTACCTCGGCCGTGCGCAACGGCGACATGCCATCATTTCTGCACAATTCGGGCACAATCAAGGAGGTGCAGCGCAGTGTCGGAGACACAGGGCAGCAGCAACGAGCAGCCGCGGTCGGAGGCCTGGAAGACGGCGGTGACGATGCTGCAGGATGCCAAGCCCCCCTTCATCCCCGAGGGCGCCTCGGGGATGACGATCGCCGTCGAGTGGCCCCCCGGCGACCCCGGGACCCCGCCCCACCGCCACTCGGGGCCGGCCTTCGGGTACGTGCTCGAAGGAGCGGTCCGGTTCGAGCTCGAAGGCGAGCCGGAGCGGATCGTCAAGGCCGGTGAGACGTTCTGGGAGCCGGGTGGGGACGTCATCCACTACCAGGACGGCAACGCCCTGCCGGACGCGCGGACCCGGTTCGTCGTGACCATGCTGTGCGCGCCCGGCCGGCCGATGCTCACCCTGGTCGACGACGCCGAACTGGCCCAGCGCGCCCACCTGCGCGCCCCGCGCCCACCGCGGACCGGCGCGTGACCACTTCCGCACCGGACGGCGGAGCGCAGCAGGAGTGCGGGCCGCGCTACGGCGGACTGCGGGCCGACGCGGTGCGCAACCGCCGCAGGATCCGTACGGCCGCCGCCGACCTGCTCGCCGAACAGGGCGCGGGCGTGTCGCTGGACCGGATAGCCCGCCTGGCCGGGGTCAGCAACGCGACGCTGTACCGCCACTACGCCAGCCGCGAGGAACTGCTGACCGACGTGGCCGAGCAGATCGCGGCGGTGGCCGTGGCCGCCGAAGCACGGCTGGCCACGAGCGATCCTCTGGTCGCGCTCCGCGGTTTCCTGGAAGCCATGGCGTCCGCGCGGCCGGCTGCCTTGTACTGCCTGCCCGAAGGCGCGGCCGACGGGCCGCGGGCCCGCGTGGCCGGCGCCACGCGGCGGCTGCTGTCCCGCGCGCAGCGTTCGGGACGCGTACGTGAGGACATCACCGCCGAGGACGTCCTCGCCGTCGTGGCCCAGCTCGGCCGCCCCCTGCCGGGCGCCACCTGGCGGGCCACCGAGGACAGGTGCCCGCGCCTGGTCCGCCAGTACGTGGACGGCCTGGTCGTGCCCGCCTCCCGGACGCCGCACGAGCCGTACCACCTGCCCCGGCGCTGAGCCGGGGCGCGTTCCGCGCCCTCCCCGCGCCCTCCCTGCCCCCGGGATCACCGGCCGGGGGCGGGATCCTCGCCCCCATCGTCGGCAGCGGAACCGGCATCCTCCGGGGCGAGCTCCGGCGCAACGGCGAGATGGTCTCCGGCTACCCCTTCGCGGACGTCACGGTTCCACAGGACCCGACTCCCGCGGACCACGTGCTGAAGGCCAGCTACGACCGCGACTCCGCCCTCAGCGACATCTCCGCCGGCAATTCCGCGGAGTGGCGGTTCCGCTCCGCCGGTACCGAGCAGCCCAAGTCGCTCCCGCTGTACGCGGTCCGCATGTCGCCGGAGCTCGACGAGTGGAACCGCGCGGGAGCCGGCGGCACGCTGGAGATCCCGGCCTACATCCAGCGTGAGGGGGCCCCGGTGTCCGCCGTCCGCACGTTCACCGTCGAGGT
Organism: Streptomyces sp. PA03-1a; assembly: GCF_033792805.1. Lineage (NCBI taxonomy): Bacteria > Bacillati > Actinomycetota > Actinomycetes > Kitasatosporales > Streptomycetaceae > Streptomyces > Streptomyces sp. PA03-1a. The sequence goes on along the minus strand of NZ_JARAVO010000375.1, from coordinate 3,300 downwards.
CTCCTACGACGAGGGCAAGACCTTGCAGCGCGCCGAGGTCAAGGGCTCGGGCATGCATCGCACCGTGAAGGTGTCCCACCCGAAGCGCTTCTCTGGCGGTGCCGTGTCCCTGCGCACCTTCGTCGAGGATGCCGCGGGCAACTCCTTCAAGCAGACCGTGCTCAAGGCCTATCTCATCAAGTGACGGGCCGTACGCCCGCTGACCCGGGCCCGCCGGACGACCGTCCGGCGGGCCCGGCGTACGTCCGGTTGCCCGGCACGTGCTCCAGCACGAAGCCGGTCACGACGTCCGCGAACCGCCCGGGGCGCTCGAAGTGCGCCAGGTGGCCCGTGTCCTCCAGGACGGCAAGCTGCGCACCGGGGATCCGCTCGTGGATCATCCGCGCCCACCGCGGTCCGCAGATGAAGTCGTCCGCGCCGACCAGCACCAGCGTGGGCGCCGTGATGCCGGACAGCCGCTCGCGGACGTCGAAGGCGGGGCCCTCGCCGAGGGAGGGTTCGGCGTACATGCGCAAGGACCCGCGCGCGGGCCCGAACTCGTCCTCGCGTCCCCAGTAGTCGACGACGTACGCCGGCAGGATCGTGCGCAGGCAGTCGGTGGCGCCGTCGTCGTCGAGCTGCCCGAGCGGCGCCGTCAGGGCCTCCACGTAGGTGGCGACCTCGGGGTGGTCCGCGACATGACGGCGGGCGAACCGCTCCATGTTGGCCACGGCGTCCGCCCAGAACTCCTCGCCGGTCACGGGGGACGTGTCGTACAGGACGAGGGAGCCGAGGTGCTCCGGGTGCTCCAGCGCGTACTGCTGGGCGACGAAACCGCCGTACGAATGGCCGAGCAGCGTCACCGAGGGCTGCGCGAGGTGCTCGATCACAGCGTTCACGAAGCGCGTGTACGTCGCCAAGGTGTAGTCGCGCGGGTCGGGCAGGCGTCCGGACGCGCCGGTGCCGACGGGCTCGACGTACACCATCGTGAACGCACGCTCCAGGAGCGGCATGCGCAGGTACTCCCAGCCGATGCCGGGCCCGCCCGAGAGGGCGAGGCACACCGGGCCCCCGGCGCCGGCCACGTGGTACCGCTGCGCGACGGCGGCGCCCTTGTGGTCGACGGTGATCGTGTGGGTACCCGGGGCGAGTGGCCCGCCCGTGCTGTCGGCGGCGCGAGGGAAGGCAGCGGGCGAGGAGGAAGAGTTCACACTGTTCACATGCTGTGTCACAGCGTCAGTCTACGTCTGCGTCCGGGCGCGCGAGGCCCGGCAGGCTGGGCAGGTCGCGCAGGGACTCGTTCACGGCTTCCAGCCGGGCGTCCACGGCGGTGATCTCCTCCTGCAGCCGATGGACGTGCGCCTCCAGGGCGGCGGCCTCGGCGGCCAGTGACATGACGATCGCCCGCACGTCGGGGGCGCCATCGGTGTTCGGGAGCATCGTTGTCCTTCCAGGCGGAACAGCCGTCGAGACGCGAACGGCCGGAGGAGGGGGGCAGGGGAAACCCCCTCCTCCGGCCGCTCACCCGGCGCGGAGCGCCGGTCAAGCACACTCTTGACAGTTCAGCCGCCGGGATTGTGACAACGAAGCGCCAGGGGCCTCGTGGCCCCGGGTCGTCAGCCGGCGGCCCGGTACAGGCCGCGCCCGGCGCGCTGGACCCTGGAGCCGCCCACCAGCCGGTCGAGCGTGCTGCGCACCGCGTTGATGCTGCCGGCGTTCTCGTCCCGGCCGAGAGCCGCCGCGACCTCGCGCGCCCGCACCTCCGACCCGCCTGTTGTGGCGAGGTAGTCGAGGATCTGCTCGGTGAGCCTGCCGTAGCCGCCCGCCGCGGAAGCGCCGTTCCGTTCCGCCGTGCCGTCCTCGGCTTCCTCGGACTGCGCTTCAGCGGTCCGTGCTTCCCCGGCCCTCTCCTCCTCGGCCCTCGCTTCCTCGACCTCCACGACGGGAGGCTGCCGTTCCTCGACCTGGGTGCCCGCGGCCGCGAGGGCGGGAGCCGTGACCGCCAGGTGGCCGAGGGCGCCGAGAGCCCTTCGCACCGATCCCAGGTGGGCGACGACCGCCGCCAACTCCCGTTCGAGTGCCTGCTTCTGCAGCTCGAGGCGCTGCAGTTCTCCCTGCAGGGCTCCGGCCGTGACCTGGAGATCCTCGGTCGTGTGCGCTGCTGAGACCATGTGTCCTCTCATTCCCGGCCCCTGGGGGCCAACGTCCGCGCACACAGATTAGTACGGCGAACACACGCGGTGACCACGCGGGACTCCAACGGCGGTGTCCCGGACTACGGATCCACCACGGTGACCTCGCCGACGTCCTCTGCGTCGGCCGCGGAGAGCAGGGCCCGGGTCAGATCGGGGAACCGCTCGTCCAGCTCGGCGCGACGCAGCGTGACGTAGCAGCGCGTCCCCTCCTGGCGGGTCCGTGTGATGCCGGCCTCGCGCAGGATCTTCAGATGGTGGCTCAAGGTGGACTTGGCGACGGGCGCCCGCAACTGGCCCCACCCGCGTTCCCTGCCGTCGGCCAGCACGCGCACGATCCCGATCCGTGTCGGATCGCTGAGCGCGGCGAGGACGCGCGGCAGGCTCATCTCGCTCGCCTCGTGGGAATGCTGGTCCGCCATGGGGTCACGATAACCCGAATGTTCGAAGAATGTCGAACCCCGACCGGAGGGGGCCTACCCCCGGCGCGCCCGGTACAGGCCACGGCCCGCACGGTCCACGCGCGACGCCCCCACGAGGCGGTCCAGTGTGCTCCGGACGGCGTTGATGCTGCCACTGTCACCGTCGCGCCCGAGGGCCGCGGCGACGTCGCGGGCACGTACCTCGGCGTCACCGGCCTGCTCGAAGAAGTCCATGATCTGCTCGGTGAGCCTGCCGTACGTCGTGCCGGTGCCGGCAGGGGACGTCACGTCCGCAGGGGTGGGGGCGGCGGCCTCAGGGGTGCGGATGACCGACTGGAGGGCGCCCAGGGCCCGCTGCACCGAACCGAGGTGCGCCACGACCGCGGCGAGCTCCCTCTCCAGGGCCTGCCTCTGGGCCTCTAGACGGACCAGATCCTCGTGGAGGCTCTCCGCGGTGTGCTCGACGTTCCGCGCCGCCCGGGTCACCGAAGCCATGTGATCCCCTCACCTCCGTGCGTTCCGCGTTCACACGGATGCACATGGTGCCGACCGATGGGCACCGTTCGTATCCCAATTTACGCGCCGAGGGGCGTGATGTCCCCACTCTTCGTGGAAGGCGTGGGTCAGTCGGTGGGGGTGATGTGGCCGTCGCGGAGTTCCAGGACGCGGTCGGCGAGGGCGAGGAGCTGGGGGTCGTGGGTGGCGAC
>NZ_JARAVO010000374.1:0-6033 GCF_033792805.1 Streptomyces sp. PA03-1a | reverse complement strand
ACTCCGCCCCCCTCCGGCACCCCCGCCCTCGACCGGGTCCGGGCCGCGTACGCGCGCATCCGCGAAGTGGACCGCCCCGAGGTGTGGATCACGCTGCGGCCGCAGGCCGACGTGGAGGCCGAGGCCGCCGCCCTGGACGCCGCGGACCCGCTGCCGCTGGCCGGGACCGTGGTCGCCGTCAAGGGGAACATCGACGTCGCGGGGCTGCCCACGACCGCCGGCTGCCCCGCGTACGCGTACCTGCCGGACGCCGACGCGCCCGCCGTGGCCCGGCTGCGCGCCGCCGGTGCGGTGGTGCTGGGGACGACCAACCTGGACCAGTTCGCGACGGGCCTGGTCGGTACCAGGAGCCCGTACGGGGCGGTGCGCAACGCGTACGACCCGGCGCGGGTCAGCGGCGGTTCGAGTGCGGGCTCGGCGGTCGCCGTGGCGCTCGGGATCGTGGACGTCGCCCTCGGCACGGACACGGCAGGTTCGGGGCGGGTGCCCGCCGCGTTCAACGGGATCGTGGGGATCAAGCCGACCCGGGGGCTGGTGCCGACGGAGGGCGTGGTGCCCGCCTGCGCGAGCCTGGACTGCGTCACGGTGTTCGCCCGCACGCTCCCGGAGGCGCAGCGGGCGCTGGGTGTCGTCGCCGACGTGCCGCAGGCGCCGCCGCCCGCCCGCCGTCCGGGGCCGTGGCGCGTGGCGGTGCCGCCCCTGGAGCAGCTCGGGGAGCTCGACCCGGGGTGGGCGGAGGCCTTTTCCTGGACGGCAGGACGCCTGGCGGCCGCGGGCGTGGAGGTGCGCCCGGTGGACCTGACGCCGTTCTCCGCCGCTGCGGCGCTGCTCTACGAGGGCGCCTTCGTGGCGGAGCGCTACACCGCCGTGGGTGGCTTCATCGACAAACACACCGGGAGCCCGGACCTGGACCCGACCGTCGCGCGCATCATCACCGCCGCCCGCGACATCCCCGCGCACCGCCTCCTCGCCGACCGTGAGCGGCTGGCCGCGCTCACGGACCGCGCCATGGACGCACTCGGCGACGCCGACGCGCTGCTTCTGCCGACGGCCCCCGGGCACCCCACGCTCGCGGAGGTCGCCGCCGACCCGGAAGGGGCCAACGCCCGCCTGGGCCGGTTCACCAACTCCGCCAACCTCCTGGACATGTGCGGGGTCGCGGTGCCCGCCGGCGAGGTCGGCGTCCTGCCGTTCGGGGTGATGCTGCTGGGCCGCGCCCGTACCGAGGAGCGCCAGAGCGCCATCGCGGGCCTGCTGGGCCCCACCGTCCCCTTCACGGTCGTCGGCGCCCACCTGTCGGGCCAGCCGCTCAACGGCGAACTGCAGGCCCTGGGCGCCCGGTTGCTCCGTGCGACCACGACCGCCGCCGAGTACCGGCTGTACGCCCTGCCGACCACACCGCCCAAGCCCGGTCTGGTGCGCGTGCCACCGGACCAGGGCGCGACCGTGGAGTGCGAGGTGTGGGAACTCCCCGCCGAGGGCCTCGGCCGGCTCCTCGCCGCGCTCCCCCACCCGATGGCCCTCGGCCCGGTCCGTCTCGCGGACGGTACCGCCGTCCCGGGCTTCCTGTGCGAGCCGGCCGCGCTGACGGGCGCCCGGGACATCACGGAGCACGGCGGCTGGCGGGCGTACCTCGCGGCCGCCCGCCCGGCCCCGCGGTAGCGCAGCCCCGCGGTAGCGCAGCCCCGCGGCAGCTCAGCCCACCGAGGAGTAGGCCACGACGCCGCGCAGGAGTCCGTCGACGGCCTTGCGGGCGTTGCGCCGCACCGGGCTGCCCTCGGGGGCGGCGTCGGCGATCTGGCCGAGCACGTCGATGAGCTGCTTCGTCCAGCGCACGAAGTCGCCCGCCGGCATGTCGGCGTCGCGCAGCACCGCGTCCAGGCCGTGCCCGGAGGCCCAGCGGTGGGCGGCCCAGGCGAAGCCGAGGTCGGGTTCGCGCTGCCCGACGCCCTCGGCCTGGTTGATGCGGTGGTCCTCCTCCAGGGCGTCGAGGCGGCCCCAGATGCGGACCATCTCGCCGAGTGCCTGCTTGGCGCTGCCGGAGGGCAGCCGCGGCGGCAGGGCGTCGTCCGCGGAGCGGGACTCGTAGACCAGCGCGGAGGCGCAGGCGGCGAGGTCGGCGGGGCCGAGGCCGTCCCAGACCCCGTCACGGAGGCACTCGCTGGCCAGGAGGTCGAGCTCACCGTAGAGCCGGGCCAGCCGGCGGCCGTCGGCGGTGACCTTGTCGGCCTCGAGGTAGCCGAGGTCGGTGAGCAGGGCGCAGATCCGGTCGAAGGTGCGGGCGATGGTGTTGGTGCGGCCTTCGATACGGCGCTCGAGCTGCTTGGTGTCGCGCTGGAGCCGCTGGTAGCGCTCGGCCCAGCGGGCGTGGTCCTCGCGCTCGTCGCAGCCGTGGCAGGGGTGCGCGCGGATCTCGGTCCGCAGCCGGGCGATCTCGTTGTCGTCCGCGGCGGCCGAGCGCTGGCGGCGCTGCCGTTGCGGCGCTATGCCGGCCGTACCGGCCTTGGAGCGCATGGCGGAGGCCAGGTCGCGCCGGGACTGGGGGCTGCGCGGGTTGAAGGACTTGGGGATGCGCATCCGGTCCAGCGCCTCGACCGGCACCGGGAAGTCGATCTGCGCGAGCCGCTTGACCTGCCGCTCCGCGGTGAGCACCAGCGGGCGGGGGCCGTCGTGCTGGAACGGGTCGTGCCGGTTGTGGTGGCCGGGGCTGCGGCCGGCGGGCACGCCCGGGTCGAGGACCAGGGCCAGCCCCGCGAACTTGCCGGCGGGGACGTGGATGATGTCGCCCGGCCGGAGCTTCTCCAGCGCGTCCGCCACGGCCACCCGGCGCTGGTTCGCGCCCTGCCGGGACAGCTCGGCCTCGCGGTCCTTCAGCTGCCGGCGCAGCGACATGTACTCGTTGAAGTCACCGAGGTGGCAGGTCATGGAGGACCGGTAGCCCTCCAGGCCCTCCTCGTTGCGCTGCACCTGGCGGGAGATGCCGACCACCGAGCGGTCGGCCTGGAACTGCGCGAACGAGGTCTCCAGCAGCTCACGGGAGCGGTGCCGCCCGAACTGGCCGACGAGGTTGACGGCCATGTTGTACGAGGGCTTGAAGGAGGAGCGCAGCGGATAGGTGCGCGTACCGGCCAGACCCGCCAGGTGGACGGGGTCGAAGGCGCGCTGCCACAGCACGACCGCGTGGCCCTCGACGTCGATGCCACGGCGTCCGGCACGGCCGGTGAGCTGCGTGTACTCGCCGGGGGTGACGTCGGCGTGGGTCTCGCCGTTCCACTTGACGAGCTTCTCCAGGACCACGGAGCGCGCGGGCATGTTGATGCCCAGCGCCAGCGTCTCGGTGGCGAAGACGGCCTTGACCAGGCCCTTCACAAAGAGCTCCTCGACGACCTCCTTGAAGGTCGGCAGCATGCCGGCGTGGTGCGCGGCGATGCCGCGCTCCAGGCCCTCCAGCCACTCGAAGTAGCCGAGGACGTTCAGGTCCTCGTCGGGGATGGACTTGGTGCGCTCCTCGACTATGGCCCGGACCTTCGCCCGGTTCTCCTCGTTGTTGAGCCGCAGGCCCGCGTGCAGGCACTGCTGCACCGCCGACTCGCAGCCGGCGCGGCTGAAGATGAACGTGATCGCGGGCAGCAGCCCCTCCGCGTCCAGCCGCTCGATCACCTCGACCCGGCTGGGCGTCCAGATCCTGCGCTGCTGACGCCGCTCGCGCTCGCGGTCGGCCTCGCGCATCCTGCCGCCGCGCCGGTCGCGGCCGTTGAAGGCGCGCTGGTTCTCCGTGCGGGCCAGCCGCACCAGGTCGGGGTTGACGGCGGCGCGCTGCCCGCCCGTGCCGGAGCCCTGCTCCTCCTCGAACAGGTCGTACATCCGGCGGCCCGCCAGGACGTGCTGCCACAGCGGCACCGGGCGGTGCTCGGAGACGATGACCTGCGTGTCGCCGCGGACGGTGTCCAGCCAGTCGCCGAACTCCTCGGCGTTGGAGACGGTCGCGGAGAGCGACACCAGGGTCACGGACTGCGGGAGGTGGATGATGACCTCCTCCCAGACCGCGCCGCGGAAGCGGTCGGAGAGGTAGTGCACCTCGTCCATGACCACGTAGCCGAGGCCGTCGAGGGCCTGGGAGCCCGCGTACAGCATGTTGCGGAGCACCTCGGTGGTCATGACCACGATCGGCGCGTCCCCGTTGACGCTGTTGTCGCCGGTCAGCAGGCCGACCCGCTCGGCGCCGTAGCGCTTGACGAGGTCGGTGAACTTCTGGTTCGACAGCGCCTTGATGGGGGTGGTGTAGAAGCACTTGCGGCCCTCGCGGAGGGCCAGGTGGACCGCGAACTCGCCCACGATGGTCTTGCCGGAGCCGGTGGGTGCCGCCACCAGCACGCCCTTGCCGGCCTCGAGGGCCTGACAGGCCTCGATCTGGAAGGGGTCCAGGCCGAACTCGTACAGCTCGCGGAAGCCCGCGAGTGCGGTGGCCTGCTCGGCGGCGCGGAGCCGGGAAGCGGCGTACCGCTCGGCGGGAGACATCTCTTCGTTCATCTTGAAAACGAGACTACCGGGCCGCACTGACAGCCGACATGATCTTTTTGCCGAAGCAAAACCCGGGGCGCGGAGGCCGGGCGTGTCGCGCCCGCCCCACCTCCGCGCCCCGCGCCCGGGAAGCTCAGATGGTGGTGAGGTACTGCTCCACCAGCGGGACCTTGAAGGCGTCCTTCACCCCGGCCAGACCGCCGGGCACGCCCTGGTCCGGCTTGACGATGTAGCTCCGGGTGGCGCTGGGCCGCCACGGGTCGGAGAAGTCCAGGGCCGGGCCCAGCCCGGGGTCGAACCCCTTGAGCCGGCGGTGCGCCGCGATGATGCCCTCCCTGCTCAGGTCCTCCGCCTCGCAGGCCGACTTCAGGTCCTGGACGGCGACGGCCATCGTGTTGTGCCCGGTCTCCAGCCCCTGGTTCAGCGGGTCCCCCGGGTAGCGGCGCTTGTAGTCCGCGACGAGCTTCCTGACCTCGGGGGTGTCGCTGGTCATCGCCGGGGTGGGGGCGACGAGCTGCAGCATCTTCAGCAGCGCCGGCGCCGCCGGGGTCTTCAGCAGCTGCGGGTCGTAGCCGACGGCGCTGCCGAGGAACGGCACGTCGAGCCCGCCCGCCGCGGCGGCACCGACCGCCGCGGCGGTCTGCGCGGGGCTGGTGCTGATCAGGACGGCCTTCACCCCGGCCTCGCCGAGCTCCCGCACCTCCTCGGACAGGTCCTTGCGCGCCGGCCCGACCTTCTTCTCGACGAGGGTCATGCCGCGCTTGTCGGCGACGAACCTGGCCCCGCGCCGCGCGTTGCTCCCGTAGTCGCCCTCGAGGTAGATGTAGCCGACCCGGTCGCCCGGCCCGAGGCCCTGGGTGTCCGCCAGGTACTCGAAGCCGTTGATCATGTCGACGTCGTAGGTGGCGTTGATGGTCGTCAGGGTGGGCTGGCCGAGCAGGGCCGAGGAGTAGCCGAGGGACGTCGTCATGACGTCGTCGACCTCGATGCTGTCGAGCAGGGCGTTGATGATCGTCGAACCGAGCAGGCCCGGCATCGCGGCGATCTTCGGCTCCATCTCGCCGTAGTGGACGACGGCCGTGTCGACGTCGTAGCCGTGGTCACGGACGAGCAGCTTGAGCTTGCGGCCGCACACGCCGCCTTCGGCGTTGACCTGGTCGGCGTAGAGCTTCTCCGCCTGCAGCACCGAGCGGCCCAGCGGGCCGTACGGGCCGGACAGGTCGGTGAGGACGCCCAGGGTGATGGTGGAGTCGGTGATGCCGGGCCCCGTCTTGACGCCGTTCGCGTCGACCGGACCGTCGACCGCGGCGGTGCCCTCGTCCCCGCCGCAGGCCGTGAGGACGCAGGTGAGGGCGGCGGTGAGGACGACGGTGGACCTGAGGCGCTGTTTCCGGGTCACGGTGTGCTTGCTCCTGGAGGGGTGGGCCGCGGGGGGCCGCCGCGGCCCACCCCTCCAGGAGCAAGCACACCGTGACCCGGAAACAGCGCCTCAGGTCCACCGTCGTCCTCACC
>NZ_JARAVO010000373.1:0-6122 GCF_033792805.1 Streptomyces sp. PA03-1a | reverse complement strand
CCCTCAGTGCTGTAGATGGGTGTTCTAGTCGGCCCGGGGCTCTGTTAACGCGCGCGCCGACTCCGGGGGACCCCCCTCCCGCGGCCCATCGGTGGCCGACCCGCGAGCTCGCTCCGGCCCCCCGGCCGCCGCCGAAGGCCCGGGCGGACCGGTGCAGCTCGCCGGTTCGGCACCGATAGGGCCCGGGATGCGGCTCGCCGAGCGCAAGAACCAGGCCGCGGTCACCGCCGCCGCCGGGGACGGGCTCGGCTGGGCCGGCCGCGGCGGCGCGGCCGGGGGTCCGCCGGCGGCGGTGCCCGGCCAGGGCAACGCCCAGGGCGCGCCCCAGGGCGCCCCGCAGGCGCCCGCGGTCCCGCCGGGTGAATGGCGGCCGTGGCGGTTCCGCATGTCGAACGACGTGTGGGGCACGCCGGTCGTGTCCTCGGGACGGCTCTACGTGACCTCCTTCGAGGTGCACGCGCTGGACGTGGCCACCGGACGGCGGCAGTTCAAGACCCGTGACGTGGCGTGGACGATGGCGGTCTCGGGCGGCCGGATCCACGGCTCCGACGGGCCGAGCCTGTACGCGCTGGACGCCGCGGACGGCTCCGAGCACTGGCGCACCGGTGTGGACGGCTGGATCTACTCGCTCCGTGCGGACGCCGGGACCGTGGTCACCGGCACCCGCGGCGGCGGCGTGCAGGTCTGGGACGCCGCGGCCGGACGGCTGCGCTGGGAACGCGGCGGGGCGCAGACGGAGTTCGAGACGCCCGAGTCGGGTCCGAGCGTGGTGGACGGGGTCGTGTACTTCCACGGCGGCGGCCGGCTGCACGCCCTGGACGCGACGAGCGGCGCGGAGCACTGGTCGTACCCGACCGGGGAGGGCGGCGCCATGCCGACCCGTCCGGTCGTCGCCGACGGCGCGGTCTACGTGACCGTGGGGAACCGCGTGCTGGCGCTGGACGCCCGCAGCGGCGCCGAGCGGTGGCGCTTCGACGCCCCCGCGGTGATGTTCGCGCCGCCCGCCTACGTGCCGGGACCGGGTGTCACGGGCGGCGGCGTCTACGTCGCCGACTACCTGGGCACCGTGTACGCCCTGGACCCGGCGGACGGGCGCGACCGCTGGCGGGTCGCGACGGAGCAGCGGCAGAGCGTGGAGCCGGTGCTCGTCGCGGGCGGCTCGGTGATGCTGGGCGCGGGCGGCGCGCTGTACACGCTCGACGCGGTCTCCGGCACCCCGAAGTGGCGCTTCGCCGCGCAGGGCGAGATCGTCGGCTCCCCGGTGGTGGCCGACGGGCGGGTGCACTTCGGCTCGAAGGACCACTGCCTCTACACGGTCGACGCGAGCGGCGGCCAGTTGCGCTGGAAGCTGGAGACCGGCGGGGAGATCACCGGTTCGCCGGTCGTCTCGGAAGGCGTGGTCTACGCGAGCAGCAAGGACCGCTGCGTGTACGCCCTCAACGCCGTGAAGGGCACCGAGGCGGCCACCCGGCGCGTGTGACGTACCCGGCTGACGGCCGTCGTGCCACACACGGAAGGGGCTGACGACGGCCGCCGCCGGCCAACTTACGCGGCGGGGGGCCGCGGCGCCACGCGAGGGGCGTCGGGGTGACCCTCGTTCACCGCGTTCCGGCGACGGCGCCGACGTGGGCTCCACCGCGCGCCACGACCCGCCCCCGTGCCCTCCGACGTGACGGTGCGCCGCCGACGGGGTCCGGGAGCAAGGGCGGCCACGGGAACGCGATGACCGCCGGCCGCACCGCGCGGCCACCCGGCGTCCGCCGAACCGGCCCGCGGCCCGGGACACCGTCACCGCACCCGGTGCTCCCGGGTGCGGTGCGCGAACAGCCGGGCCTGGTGGCCTGGCGGGAGGTTGCCGAGGGCGATGAGGTGCGGCGCGTGCGCGAAGGCCTGGGCTCGCGCGGCCTCGTGGGCCGACCAGACGGCGCGGACGGTGCCCTGCACGGCCTCGGTGGGGTGGGCCGCCACGACCGCCGCCGCGCGCAGGGCCGCGTCGAGCAGCAGCGGGCCGGGCACGACCTCCGAGACCAGCCCGGTCTCGTGGGCCCGCCGGGCGCCGATCCGCTCCGCGGTGCCCATCAGGGCCATGCGCATCACCTCGCCGTAGGGCATGCGCTGCGCCATGGCGATGGCCTCGTACGCGCTGACCATGCCGTAGCTGGTATGCGGGTCGAAGAAGGTGGCGTGCTCGGCGGCGATGACGAACTCGCACTCGCCGAGCAGGTAGAAGGCGCCGCCGCAGGCCATGCCGTTGACGGCGGCGATGACGGGCTTCCACAGGTCGTTGGCCTTGGGCCCGACCGTCAGCAGCGGGTCGTCGAGGGCGTAGGGGGAGGGCGGCTGCGGGACCTGCACCGCGCGGTCCAGGCCGGTGCAGAAGGCGCGGTCGCCTGCTCCGGTGAGGACGACGGCGCGGACCTCGTCGCCGGCGCGGAACTCCCGCCAGAGCGCGCTCAGTCCGGCGGCCGTGGCGAGGTCGAGCGCGTTGTGCCGTTCCGGCCGGTCGAGGGTGACGACGGCGACGCCGTCCTTCGTCTCACAGCGCAAGCCAGCGCGGGATGCCGTCATGGAAGACCGCCTTCACGGGGGCACCGATGCGGATGCGGGCGGGGTCGAAGGAGTCCAGCCGGGCGTCCGGTGCCGTGACCAGGTTGCCCACCAGCCGGATCCGGGGGTCCTCGGCGAGTTCGATGAGGACCACGTTGTACGGGGCCTGTTCGGCGTAGCCGGACAGCAGCGGGGGATGGGGGACGACGTACGACCAGACGTGTCCGCGGCCGCTCACCGGCCGCCACTCGCAGGCGAAGGAGTGGCAGTACGGGCAGCACGGGCGGGGCGGGAAGCGCAGCCGTCCGCAGTCCGCGCAGGCCTGGACGCGCAGTTCGCCGGCGCGGGCGTACTCCCAGAAGGGGGCGCCGTCGTCGTCGGTGACGGGGCTCAGCATGTCAGCTCCTCAGGATCAGGGCGGAGGTCGGGACGCCCTCGCCCGCCGTGACCAGGCAGGTCCGCGCGCCGGGCACCTGGGCGGTGGAGGTGCCGCGCAACTGCCGCACGCCCTCGGTGATGAGGTTGAAGCCGTGGACGTACGCCTCGCTCAGCCCGCCCCCGGAGGTGTTCAGCGGCAGCCGGCCGCCGATCTCCAGGGTGCCGCCCTCGGTGAAGGCGCCCCCCTCCCCGCGGGCGCAGAAGCCGTAGCCCTCCAGGGAGAGCGGGACCAGGGCGGTGAAGGCGTCGTAGATCTGGGCGACGTCGATGTCCTGCGGGGTGAGGTCGGCGTGCTTCCACAGGTGGCGGGCGGCGGTCCAGGCGGGGCCCGTCAGGGGGTCGTCGGTCCAGTAGTTGACCATGCCGTGGTGCTGGGCCGGCAGGCCCTGGGCGACGGAGTGGACGTAGACGGGGCGCTGCCGGGCGTCGCGGGCGCGGTCGGCGGAGACCACGACGCAGGCCAGGGCGCCGTCGGTCTCCAGGCAGTTGTCGTAGAGGCAGAGCGGCTCGCTGATCCAGCGCGAGGTCATGTACATCTCGCGGGTCAGCGGGCGTTCGTACATGATCGCGGCCGGGTTCTGGTTGGCGCGGTTACGGCAGGCCAGGGCGACGTTGAAGAGGTGGTCGCGGGTCGCGCCGTACTCGTGCAGGTAGCGGCGGGTCAGCATGCCGATCTCGTCGGCGGGCCGCAGCAGGCCGAAGGGCCGGGTCCACTGGGCGGGGGTGGGTAGTTGGACGGTGGTGTTCGTCCACGGGCGCGGGCCGCTGCCGCGCTTGCGGGACCGCCAGGCGACGCCCACGGTGGCCTGGCCGGTGGAGACGGCGGCGGCGAGGTGGGCGACGGTGGCGCAGGAACCGCCGCCGCCGAAGCCTGCCTTGGAGAAGAAGGTGAGGTCGCCGAGGCCGACGGCCTTCGCCAGCTCGACCTCGTCGGTCTCCTCCATGGTGTACGACGCGAGGCCGTCGACCTCGCGCGGCTCGATCCCGGCGTCGTCGAGCGCCGCAAGGATGGCGCGGCAGGCGAGGGACTTCTCCGACTCGGGGAGGTGCTTGGCGAAGGGGGTCGCGCCTATGCCGACGATCGCGGTGGCGTCCTTCAATGCTGACATCCCGTCAGGCTATCGCTAATCTGACGGATAGTCAGCTCATGGGGAGGTGCTCGGCGCATGCGCGGTGACCTGGAGTGGGGCAGCGTCCCGCGGCTCGTACGGGAGGCCGCGCGACGCTGGGGGGAGCGCGAGGCGGTCGTGGACGGCCGGACCCGCGTCACGTACGCGGAACTCGGTGCCCGGGTCGAGCGCGCCGCCGCGGCGGCCGTCGCCTCCGGGATCGCCCCGGGGGACCGGGTCGCCGTCTGGGCCCCCAACACGCTCGACTGGATCACCGCCGCCCTGGGGTCGGTCACCGCCGGAGGGGTGCTCGTCCCGCTCAACACCCGCTTCAAGGGCGCGGAGGCGGCCTACGTGCTGCGCCGCACCCGCGCCCGGCTGCTCTTCGTCACGGGCACCTTCCTCGGCACCTCCTACGTCGCCTCGCTGCGGCGCGCGACGCAGGAGCACCCGCTGCCGGACCTGGAACAGGTCGTCGTCCTCTCCGACGCGGCGCCGGAAGGCCACGGCTACCGGCGCTGGAAGGACTTCCTGGCCGCGGGCGCCCCCGTCACCGGTGCGGCGGTACGGGCCCGTTCCGACGCGATCGACGGCTCCGCGCCCTCGGACATCACCTTCACCTCCGGGACGACCGGCCACCCCAAGGGCGCGGTGGTCACCCACGCCCAGACCCTGCGCGTCTACGACGTCTGGGCGGACCTGGCCGGGCTGGAGGAGGGCGACCGCTACCTGATCGTCAACCCGTTCTTCCACACCTTCGGCTACAAGGCCGGGATCATCGCGTGCCTGATGCGCGGCGCGACGATGGTCCCGCAGCCGGTGTTCGACGTGGGCACCGTCCTGGCCAACATCGCCGCCGAACGCGTCACCGTGCTGCCGGGGCCGCCCACCCTCCACCAGTCGGTCCTCGACCACCCCGAACGGGCCCAGCACGACCTGAGCTCGCTGCGGCTGGTCGTGACGGGCGCGTCCGTGATCCCGCTGCAACTGGTGGAACGGCTGCGCAGCGAGCTGAAGATCGCCACGGTGCTGACCGCCTACGGGCTGACGGAGGCGAGCGGCACTGTGACGATGTGCCAGCGCGGCGACCCCGCGGAGGTGGTGGCCGCGACCTCCGGACGGGCCATCCCCGACACGGAGGTGCGGGTGCTCTCCGAGGGGCCGGGCCGCCCCGGCGAGGTCCTGGTGCGCGGCTACCACGTCATGTCCGGCTACTGGGAGGACCCCGGGGCCACGGCCGAGGCCGTCGACGCGGACGGCTGGCTGCATACGGGGGACGTGGGCGTGATGGACGCCGACGGCAACCTGCGCATCACCGACCGCATCAAGGACATGTTCATCGTCGGCGGGTTCAACGCGTACCCCGCGGAGATCGAGCAGGCGCTCGCCCGCCACCCCGACGTGGTGGAGGCGGCGGTGGTGGGCGTCCCCGACCCGCGGCTCGGCGAGGTCGGCCGCGCGTACGTCGTGCGCCGGGACGGGGCCGTGGTCACCGCGGACGACCTGATCGCCTGGTCCCGGCGGGAGATGGCCAACTACAAGGTGCCGCGCGAGGTCGAGTTCCTGGCGGAACTGCCGCGCAATGCGAGCGGGAAGGTGCTCAAGACGCGGTTGCGGGGACGGGGACGATGAGGAGCGTGCCCGGCTGTCAGGGGGCGTGGAAGTTGTCGGGCGAGACGATCGTCTGGTGCCAGTCGTCCACGCCGCCCGCGGCGGCGGCCGGGAGCGCGGCGGCGAGGAGCCCGGCCGCGACGGCGGCGAGGACGACGGCGGCCTTGCGTACGAACTTCATGACGACCTCCGGAGGAGAAGCCGGGTGCCGGGTCGACTGCGCCGGGAACCTACCGTGTCGGACCCGCGGGTCCGCACGTGTCGTGCGCCGGTGGACTTCGATGCGATCCGGGGCATGACAAAGACCGACTGCGGCGCCCCCTCCGCGCCGCAGTCGGTCCGTGGATCCTTCGTGCCGTTCCCCCCTCGGAGGCGCTCCCCCCTTGGCGCGCCCCCAGGCCGTGCTGTCCCCCGTGC
>NZ_JARAVO010000372.1:0-6175 GCF_033792805.1 Streptomyces sp. PA03-1a | reverse complement strand
CCCCACCCGTCGGCCGACCGTCCCCGGCCGGCGGAGGCCCGCGCCCCCGGGCGTCCCGTCAGGCCACGGGACCGCCGCGGTAGGCACGGGGCGAGCTCCCCGTGACCTCCTTGAAGGCCGTGCTGAGCGCGCTCTCGGAGCCGTAGCCGACCGCGCGGGCGATGACGGCGAGGGTCTCGGTGCCCTTGCGCAGGCGCTGCGAGGCGAGTTCGATGCGCCACCGCCTGAGGTAGTCCAGCGGCGGACAGCCCACGGTCCGCTTGAACCGTGCGGCGAGCGTGGACCTCGACACCCCGCTGGTGCGGGCGAGTTCGGCGACCGTCCAGCCGTGCGCCGGCGCACGGTGCAGCGCGGCCAGGGCGGGCGCCACGACGGGGTCGGACAGGCCCGCCGGCCAGCCAGACGCGCCGTGCGACTCCTCTGCGAGGTGCAGACGCAGCACGTGGACCAGCATGACGACGGCCAGGTGCTCCGCCACGAGGGTGGAGGCCACGGGCCGTCGCAGCAGCTCCTGCCCGATCTGCTCCAGTGCCCAGCCCACGGTCTGCGCGTGCGCGGTCCCCACGGGCACGTGGATGACCGGCGGCAGGGCGTCCAGCAGCAGGGCCCGCGCGCGGTCGCCGAAGGAGAAGCGGCCGCCGACCAGCAGGACGTCGTCCCCCCGGCCGACCCGCGCGAAACCGCCCTCCGCCGCGGCGAACACCGGCTCCGCGGCGACCGGGGCCACGCCGGGAGCGCTGCGCAGCACGAACGGGCGGGCCTGGGTGAGCAGGAAGCAGTCGCCCGCGGCCAGCTCCACCGGCCCGTCCGCCCCCTCGACCTCCAGGAGGCACCCGCCGTGCCGGACCGCGTTGAACTTCACCCCGGACGGCGCCTCGAAGCGCACCGCCCACTCGCCGCCCGCCACGAGGCCCGTCGACAGGTGGGCCCTGGTCTCCAGCAGGGCCAGCACGTCCTCGAGCGGATCCATGACGTACCTCCTGGGTCTGGACGATGGCTGAAGTTTTCCGGAGTTTTCATTATGGAGAATACGCGATGCCGTCCATAGCCTGGTTCGCGTACCAGCCGTTCCCCTCCCGAGAAGGTCACCGTGCTCGACCACCCCCTGCTGCAGACCCCCTTCCCCTCGCACGCCACGGCCTCCGAGGTCGTCAGCGGAGTCGACCTCACCGGCCGGCGCGCCCTCGTCACCGGCGGCGCCTCCGGCATCGGCCTGGAAACGGTCCGGGCCCTGGCCTCGGCCGGCGCGGACGTCACCGTCGCCACGCGCGACCCCGCCGCCGCGGAGCCGGCCCTCCGCGGACTCGCCACCACCGCCCCGGCGGGCTCGGTGGACGTACGGGGCCTCGACCTGGCCGACCTCGCGTCCGTCGCACACTTCGCGGACGCCTGGAGCGGGCCGCTCGACATCCTCGTCGCCAACGCCGGGATCATGGCCCTCCCCACCCGCCAGGTCACCGACCTCGGGTGGGAGCTGCAGCTCGCCACCAACCACCTCGGGCACTTCGCCCTCGCCACGGCGCTCCACCCCGCACTGCGGGCGGCCGGGTCGGCCCGGCTGGTGGTCGTCAGCTCCGGAGCCCACCACAACGCCGCGTTCGACTTCGGCGACCCCCACTTCGAGCGGCGTCCCTACGACCCCTGGACGGCCTACGCGCAGTCCAAGACCGCCGACGTCCTGCTCGCGGTGGGCGCCCGCCGGTGGGCCGCCGACGGCGTCACGGCCAACGCGCTCAACCCCGGATGGATCCTCAGCACCAACCTCCAGCGCCACATCGACGCCGGCACCATGCGGGCGATGGGCGTGACGGACGAGGACGGCGCCGTCATCCCGCAGCCGTACCACAAGACCGCGGAGCAGGGAGCCGCCACCTCGGTGCTGCTCGCGGCGTCGCCGCTGCTCGACGGGGTGACCGGACGCTACTTCGAGGACAACCAGGAGGCGCCGGTCGTGGACGGGGACGAAGGGCGCCCCGGCGGCGTCGCCGCCCACGCCGTGGACCCGATCGCCGCGGACCGGCTCTGGGACCGCGCCCTGTGCGCCCTGCGGGTGTGACCTCCCGGACCTGCCCCCTGTCCGATGTCACACCGGGGAGGCCGCCGTCCGTCGTACGCCCGCAGGCACGACGCGGACGACCCCAGGAGGCACGACATGTCCCGCATCTCCCTCGACCCGCCCCGGACCCCGTTCATCCGGCTCGCCGAGTGGTACGCGCGCCGCAGGTTCGGCAGGGTCCTCGACCCCGGCCGGGCGGTCGGCCACAACCCGAAGGTGCTGATGTCCTACGCCCGCTTCGAGCAGGGCGTGGAGAAGTGGCACGCGCTCGACCCGGGCCTCAAGCACCTCGCCGTCATGGCGTCCGCGGTCCGCATCGGCTGCTCCTGGTGCGTGGACTTCGGCCACTGGAAGGCCGAGGGCCTGAGGCTGCCCATGGAGAAGGTGGGCAAGGTGCCCGTCTGGCGCGACCACCGGGAGGACTTCACCGAGCTCGAGCAGTGGGTGATGGAGTACGCCGAGGCCATGAGCGAGACGGAGCCGTCCGTCACCGACGACCTGGCCCGCCGGCTGCTCGACCGGCTCGGTGAGGCCGCCTTCGTCGAGCTCACGGCCATGGTCGCGGTGGAGAACCTGCGCTCCCGGCTCAACAGCGCCCTCGGGCTGACCAGCCAGGGCTTCTCCGAGCAGTGCGCGGTCCCGCCCCGTACGTCCTGACCGCCCCGCGGCCGGGTCACGCCGCCGCGGCGCCCTCGGGGGTCGCGGCCCGGGCCGTGCGGCCCTCGTGCCAGAGGGCCGCACCGGTCACCAGCGCGCCCACGCCCTCCCACACGCCGACCCCGAGGAAACCGGAGGGCGCCCGCCCGATCACCACGGCCGTGGTGAAGACGGTGAAGGTCAGCAGCCGGAACGGGACCGTCCAGCGGAAGAAGGCGCGCCAGTCGGCGAGGGCCGCCAGGACGTAGTAGACGCCCATGTTGAGCGCCGCCATCGAGGACGCGGTGAGGAAGACCAGGGTGTAGTCGCCGGCTGCGCGGTGGTCCGGACGGTGGAAGCCGAGCAGGGACAGCTGCACGGCCGGCGACACGATCCCGACGATGCCGAGCGCGGCGGCGAGCACACCGAAGACGGCCATGGTCCAGCCGGAAAGGGAGCGGGGGAGACGCACCGGTCCTCCAAGTCCGGGGGCGGCGGCTTCGACGCCCCAACTCCCATGATCCTAGGGGATGTTCAGGCCGACTCCCGCCGTATCAGCTCCGTCGGGAGGATCACCGCGGACGGCTCGTCACCGGCGATGCGGGCGAGCAGCAGCCGCACCATCTCGGCGCTGATCCGGTCCCACGGCTGGCGGATCGTGGTCAGCGGCGGCAGCGTGGCCAGCGCCGCCGGGGAGTCGTCGAAGCCGCCCACCGCGACGTGCTCCGGCACCCGCCGCCCGGCCCGTTCCAGCGCCGCCAGCGCGCCCTGGGCCATCAGGTCGGAGGCGACGAAGACCGCGTCCAGGCCGGGGGAGCGGTCCAGCAGCGCGGTCATCGCGGCCTCCCCGCTGGCCCGGCTGTAGTCGCCCTCGGCGATCAGGGTCTCGTCGGCGGGCAGCCCCGCGGCGGCCAGCTCCTCGCGGTAGCCCGCCAGGCGCTGGACACCGCCGGGGGTGTCCAGCGGCCCCGTGATCATGGCGATCGTGCGCCGCCCGGAGGCCACGAGGTGCCGCACCATCCGGTGCGCGCCGCCCCGCTCGTCGGCCGCCACGTACGCGACCCGGCCGCCCTGCCCCAGCGGCTCACCGCAGGCGACGACCGGGACCCCGGCCTTCTCCAGCCGCTCGGCGACCGGGTTCCCCGAGTGGCTGGACACCAGCAGCACGCCGTCGACGTGCCCGGCGGTGATGTAGCGGGTGATCCGCCGCCGCTCCGACTCGTCGCCGGCGATCATCAGCAGCAGCGGTATGTCGTGCGCGGCCAGCGCCTGGGTGCAGCCGCTGAGCAGCACGTTGAAGTTCGGGTCCTCGAAGAAGCGCTCCTGCGGCTCGGTGAGAAGGAAGCCCACCGAGTCCGAACGCCCGGTGATCAGGCTGCGGGCGTGCCGGTTCACCACGTATCCGGTGCGGCGGATGGCGGCGTTGACCGCCTCCATCGCGGCCGGGCTCACGTTGTGCCCGCCGTTGAGGACGCGCGACACCGTGCCCCGTGACACACCCGCCTCGCGGGCCACGTCGTGGATCGTCGGGGGACGGCGTCGTTCTGTGCGGCTCATACCGTTCTTCCTTCGGGACTCCTCAGGACTTTACGGCCCCGGAGAGCAGGTCCAGGCTCCAGAACCGCTGGATCACCAGGAACAGTGCGATCAGCGGCATTATCGCCAGCATCGCACCGGTGATCACCAGCGTGTAGAGGGCGGGCGCCGAGGCGCCCTGCTGGAGCAGGGTGAACAGGCCCAGCGTCACCGGGAACTTCTCGTCGTCGCCCAGCATGATGAACGGCAGCAGGAAGTTGTTCCAGATCGCCACGAACTGGAAGAGGAAGACCGTCACCAGTCCGGGCAGCATCACCGGCAGCGCGATCGTGCGGAAGATCCGCCACTCGCCCGCCCCGTCCACCCGGGCCGCCTCCACCACCTCGTCCGGCACGGCGGCGGAGGCGTAGATCCGCGCCAGGTAGATGCCGTACGGCGCCAGGACGCTCGGCAGCAGCACCGACAGGTAGCTGTCGGCCAGACCCGCCTTGGCCATCAGCAGGTACTGCGGGATCGCCAGGATGACCGGCGGCATCAGCACCCCGGTCAGCAGGACGTTGAAGATCGCCTCGCGGCCGCGGAAGCGGTACTTCGCCAGTGCGTAGCCGCTCACCGCGGACACCGCGGTGGACAGCAGCGCGCCGAGGCCCGCGTAGAAGAGGGAGTTGAGCATCCACCGCCAGTAGACGCCGTCGCGGTACGCCGTCAGCGCGGAGACGTTGTCGACCAGGCCCGTGCCGGGCAGGAAGGTGAACGTCGCGAACAGCTCGCGGCTGCTCTTCGTCGACGCCACCAGCACCCACGCGACCGGGAGCAGGCAGTACGCCGCCCCGAGCAGCAGCACGACGGTCGGGACCAGGCCGGTCCCGCGGCGCCGCCGCGGCGCGGATTCGCGGGCCGCCGTGGTGGCGCCGGGCCGCTGGGCGAGGGGGGTTGCCGTGACGCTCATCAGGAGGCTCCCTGCCGGGTACGGGAGTTGGCCGCCCGCAGGAAGCCGAAGGACAGGACGAGGGTGACGACGGCGATGACCACGGACGTCGCGGCCGCCGAGTGGAGGTCGCCGCGCACGAAGGCGTCCTGGTAGACCTTCATCAGCGGGCTCCAGGTCGTGGAGATCGAGTTCGTCATCCCCTTCAGGGTCATCGGCTCGCCGAAGACCTGGAAGGTGGCGATCATCGAGAAGAAGAAGGTCAGCACGAGCGCCGGCGCCACCGTGGGGATCTTGATCCGCAGCGCGATCTGCAGCTCCGAGCAGCCGTCGATCCGCGCGGCCTCGTAGATCTCGGAGGGCACCGCCCGCAGCGACGTGTAGATCACGATCATGTTGAAGCCCGTGCCGCCCCACACGGCCACGTTCGCCAGCGCGCCGAAGAGCGCGCCGCCGGTCAGCAGGTCCGGCTCCGGCAGGCCCATGGCACCCAGCGCGTAGTGGAGCGGGCTGAGCGAAGGCAGGTAGAGGAAGCCCCACAGCAGCGCCGCGACCACCCCGGGCACGGCGTACGGCAGGAAGATCGCCAGCCGCGAGAAGCCGCGCAGCCGGGTCCGCTGCGCGTCCAGCATCAGGGCGAACAGCAGGGCGAGGCCCAGCATCACCGGCACGACGATCGCGCCGTAGCCGAGGATGCGGGCGGCGCCGTGCAGGAGCTCGGTGTCGGACAGGACGGAGGTGTAGTTGGACAGCCCCGCCCAGGCCTCGCCGCGTGCGCCCCGTCCCAGGCCCAGGCCCTTGACCTCGATCTTGCGGAAGCTCAGGTAGACGGCGTAGCCGATGGGGAGCGCGAAGGTCGCGGCGAACAGGAGGACGGCGGGGACGAGGAATCCGTAGGGGGCGAGGCGTCGGGTGCGCCGGGCAGCGGACGTGGGCGGCATGGGCGGCTCGTTTCAGACGGCTGACGGCTGACGGCTGACGGCTGACGGCTGAGGGCGGACGGACGGGCAGCGGACGGG